>CAJWSW010000009.1 GCA_913046035.1 uncultured Alphaproteobacteria bacterium
GAGCCACAGCCGAAATTATCACCAGCAACTAAAATTTCTGAATTACGATACTGTGGCTGGTTGAGGATGAAATCCTCCTTCTCAGACCCATCCTCGTTATAGCGAATATCGTTGAACAGATTAACGCCGAGCCCGGTGCGCTTAATGGTCTTCAGAAAGCGAGCCGGGATTATTCGATCAGTGTCAATATTGTGATCAGCCATTGGAGCTGCCACGCCGGAGAATGTTTCAAATTTTTTCATCGTTCTTCCTCATTACCCAGCGGCTTCGATTGAGAACTCTCGCACATCTGCGAGGTGCCCCGTTATGGCAGCGGCGGCAGCCATAGCCGGACTTACAAGGTGCGTGCGCCCGCCAGGGCCTTGCCGACCCTGGAAATTACGATTCGACGTCGATGCCGAGCGCTCGCCTGGTTCCAGCATGTCACCATTCATACCAAGACACATCGAGCACCCGGGTTCGCGCCAATCGAAACCAGCTTCGGTGAACACGCCGTCCAGTCCCTCTGACTCGGCTTGCTCTTTAATCAGCCCCGAACCAGGCACAACCATTGCGTAAACGCCGTTAGCAACTTTTCGACCCTTTGCGACTGCAGCCGCGGCGCGCAAATCTTCGATCCGGGAATTGGTACAAGAGCCGATAAACACCTTATCGATGTTGATATCCGTCAACTTCATACCAGGCTGGATATCCATGTAATCAAGCGCGCCCTCGACAGTTTGGCGTTTAGCTTCGTCTTGAATTTCCGAGGGGTTTGGCACAACACCATCGATAGGACCTACCATCTCCGGACTAGTGCCCCAGGAGACGTATGGTGTAATATTTGCGGCATTGAGTTCCACTTCGATATCATAAGTAGCCCCCTCATCAGATTTTAGCGTCCTCCAGTGTTCAACCGCCTGTTCCCAAGCAGCACCCTTGGGCGCCATGGGCCGTCCTGCAAGATAATCAAATACTTTTTGATCAGGGGCTACGAGGCCAGCGCGAGCACCCGCTTCAATCGACATGTTGCACACCGTCATGCGACCTTCAACCGACATATCCTCAATTACGCTACCAGCATACTCTATCACGCAGCCGGTGCCGCCGGCTGTTCCAATCTGTCCAATTATCGCCAGGATGACATCCTTGGGGGTAACACCGTTGCTCAGCTCACCATTTACCGTAACACGCATATTTTTCGAGGGCTTCTGCAAAAGCGTCTGAGTGGCAAGGACATGCTCCACCTCTGACGTGCCTATACCAAATGCCAGCGCACCCAGTGCACCATGGGTTGCGGTATGGGAATCGCCACATACCAATGTTAGGCCAGGTTGAGTGAAACCCTGCTCGGGTCCAATTACGTGCACAATACCCTGACGCACGTCTAGGAAATCGATAAAAGGAAGATTAAAGTCCTTCGCGTTTTTTTCCAAAAGCTCAATCTGAATGCGAGACTCTTCATTCTCTATTCCATCTGCACGACCAGCAGTGGGAACGTTGTGATCTGCAACTAAAAGATGTGCATCGGGCACTCGAACTTGCCGATTGTTTTCACGTAAGCCGTCGAAAGCCTGAGCGCTGGTAATCTCGTGGATGATTTGTCGGTCGATATAAAGGATACACGTACCGTCATCCTTTTCTTCTACCAAATGAGAGTCCCAAATCTTATCAAAAAGTGTTTTCGGTTTAGCCATCCTATTCCCCTTCAACCGCGCCCGCCGCAAGCACGCTTATGATTCCTTTTCCATCCCGTCAGTTTCTTCAGCAGCAACATCTCCAGCAGCTTCCTCCGAAACCGCCACCTCTTCGGGTATTGACGTGGCTTGTTCCATGGCCTCATCTTTCATTTCTAACGCTTCAATCGCCGTTGCGGGCGCATCTGCCTTGCCGACAGTCACGGCGCTAAAGCGACGGTCAACCTTCTCGGCAATCCTCGCAGACTTACCGCGACGTGAGCGCAGATAATAGAGCTTGGCGCGTCTCACTGCACCCCGGCGGACAACCTCTATTTTTTCAATGCGCGGGCTATAAAGCGGAAACACGCGTTCCACACCCTCACCATACGAAATCTTTCGCACCGTAAAAGATGAATTCAGAGCCTTGGCGGTGCGGGCAATAACCACACCCTCGTAAACCTGAACACGTTCGCGAGTACCTTCAACGACCTTGTAGTGGACCCGGACTGTATCGCCAGGAGCAAATTCCGGCACCGGGCGCTCCGCCACTAGACGTTCTATCTCACCCTTCTCGATCTTTTCAATCACGTTCATGGCTTTGTTCCTTTTGGTTCCTTAGTTCTTCGTTGTAACGATCCCAAAGATCGGGCCGTCGTTCTCGCGTTGTCACCTGCGCCTGCTCTATTCGCCAGGTAGCGATCTTCTCGTGGTGGCCGGAGAGCAGGACGTCCGGCACTTTCCGGCCGCACCAGTCCGCCGGCCTTGTATAATGAGGATATTCTAGCAGCCCACGGTTAAAACTCTCTTCGAATAGCGAGGCTTCGGAGCCCATAACACCGGGCAACAATCGCACGCACGCATCTATCAGTGCCAGCGCCGCCGACTCGCCCCCGGAAAGCACAAAATCACCTAAACTAATTTCGATTACGTTGCGAGCGTCCAGTACCCGTTGATCGATGCCTTCATAACGACCACAAATCAACGTCACGCCCGAGCCAGTAACGAGATTTACTGCATGAGCCTGACTAAATTTTTCACCCCGCGGCGTTAGATAAATAAGCGGCGCATCACCAGTCGCTGTATTTTCGATGGCAGCGTCCACAACATCCGCCCGCATCACCATTCCGGCGCCGCCACCAAATGGTGAGCCATCAACCGTACCATGACGATCCATAGCATGATCGCGGATATCAAAAGTTTCCAGGGACCAGACGCCGGCCGCAAGTGCCTTGCCGGCGAGCGAATAGGCGAGAGGCCCTGGAAACATCTCCGGGAACAGTGTCAGCACTTTCGCTGTCCATATGCCACGATCTTCAGTCACTTTCTCGTCTCATCCTCTTCTCTGTCCTCTGCCAGTTCTCGTGGCAAATCGACCGTTAGCCGACCTTCTCCAATCTCAACCGTTGGTACTGCCGCCTTTGTGAACGGCACCAACAATGTTTCTCGTCCCGGTCCCCTATCGATTTCCAGAACTTCTCCGGTTCCAGCGGGAATGATAGACCGTACAGTTCCGATCATTCCCCCATTCTGCATGACCTCAAGGCCGAGAAGGTCCGCGTGATAAAATTCGTCCTCATCTGGTTCCGGCAATGCGTCCTTTGAAACGTAGAGCCGAAGACCTTTTAACGCCTCTGCCGCGTCGCGGTCGGCCACCCCGCCAAGGGCCGCTATCACCATACCACCTCGCACAGCTTCGACACCGATATCAAATCGTCGAACGCCTGCTTCATCCGAAATTGGCCCGTAGGCCGCGACGTCTTCCGGCACATCAGTAAACGATTTGATCCTCACTGCACCCTTAATGCCATGCGAACCAGCAATCGCTCCTACGCAAATCCGGTTTCGATCCGCCGCGCCCTGAACCCGTGCCGACGATGCCACAGCTATCGCACCCGCACCGCGGCCGCGGCCGAACGAACGCCTCTTTTCCAGCCTCAGTCCTCCTTCTTTTCTTTTTCCTCGCTACTATCTTCGGCAGCAGCGCCTTCAGCAGAAGTTTCTTCCGCTGGCGGTTCCTCCTCTACAACCACCTCCGCAGGCGCTTCCTCTGCTTCCGGCTCTTCCACTGCAGCCTCTTCCGTTTGCGCAGCCGCCTCGGCGGCTGCCTTGGCTGCTTCTTCGGCCTCTCTTATGCGTTCCTGTGCTTTGGCGCGTGGTGCACTCTTCTTCGGCGTTTCCCGTATTTCCGGAAGAGGAATAATCTCAGCCTGACCAAGGAACCTCGCAACGCGATCCGACGGTTTGGCACCTACACCCAACCAGTGTTTGATCCGCTCGTCGTTAAGTTTTATTCGCTCAGGGTGCTCTTGCGGTAGCATTGGATTATAGGTGCCAACACGCTCTATAAAGCGGCCGTCTCGCGGCATCCGCGAGTCGGCAACGACGATGCGATAATAGGGGCGCTTTTTAGCGCCGCCCCGGGACAGTCTCAGTTTAAGCGACATATGGTCTTTTACCCTCCTTTTGATCGGGATTTTTTAGCGTTTCTTGCAATATTTATCTCATACCATGCCCTGGCGGTATGCCAGGAGATATCATGCCGGGCATTCCTGACCTCATAAGTCCCTTGTTGCCCATCTTCTTCATCTTTTTCATCATGCGGGTCATTTCCTGATACTGCTTCAGCAGCCTGTTAACATCCTGCACAGTAGTACCCGAGCCAGCAGCGATCCGTCGTTTGCGAGATGCCTTAATTAGGTCGGGTTTTTTACGTTCGCCAACTGTCATTGAACCGATGATCGCTTCCTGCCGGATAACCATCTTGTCATCTACATTAGCCGCAGCCATCTGCGCTTGCGCCTTCTTTACACCAGGCAACATGCCCATCACACCCGTCAGTCCACCCATCTTACGGAGCTGACGCAGCTGAGACGCGAAGTCGTCTAGGTCAAAGTGTCCTGACCCTATTTTTTTCATAAGCCTTTCGGCTTCGTCCTGCTCTACGAGTTCGTTCGCTTTTTCGACCAGGCTAACTACATCGCCCATACCCAAAATGCGTGACGCTATCCGGTCGGGATGGAACGCCTCTAAAGCCTCTAACTTTTCGCCGGTACCTAATAATCGAATAGGGGTGCCAGTTACGGACTTCATTGATAAGGCCGCACCACCACGCGCATCGCCATCGACCCGCGTCAGAACAATACCAGTTAGCTCCAACTTTTCGTTGAAAGATTGAGCAACGTTCACCGCATCTTGGCCGGTCATCGCATCAGCGACTAACAAAACCTCCGCCGGTCGCGCACTATCTCGGATTTCTGAGACCTCAACCATAAGATCATCGTCGACGTGAAGACGGCCCGCAGTATCGAGAACAACCACGTCGTAACCTTCCCGCTTCGCAGCGTCCATGGCACGATCAGCAATCATCCTAGGTGTCTGAAGTGGTATGATCGGCAGAGTATCAACCTTGGCCTGTTCACCTAACACCGCCAACTGTTGTTGTGCCGCCGGACGGCGCACATCGAGTGAAGCCATGAGAACTTTCTTGGCCTGTTTTTCCTGTATCCGCTTAGCAAGCTTTGCAGACGTTGTAGTCTTGCCAGAACCTTGCAACCCGACCATCATCACAGCGGCGGGCGGTGCAGCTCGAATTTCGAATTCCTCCGTTTCCGGCCCGAGCATCTCAACCAAGTAATCATTGACAATCTTGACGACCTGCTGGCCGGGCGTTACGGAGCGCAAGACTTCCTCGCCAACGGCACGTATTTTGACGCCATCGATGAAGTCCTTGACCACTGGCAACGCAACGTCCGCCTCGAGCAACGCAACACGGATCTCTCGCATCGCGGCAGACACATCTGCCTCAGAGAGCGCACCGCGCTTTTTAAGCTTGTCGAATATCTCGCCGAAGCGATCTGTTAGTCCATCGAACATGTACCAGCGGCAACCCATTCTTATCTTAACGACCCGAGAAAACGACCCAACACAAAACGCGCCGGTGCGCGCACCTGCGCGGACAGACGTACACCCGAAAGCGTTGGACTAAACAAATTCCTTGGGTTCGCGGAAGCTAGTGGGGTTTTCCCGCTGCGTCAAGATTTTCGAAAGAAGTTTGCTCTATTTGCAAACGGACAATAGTTCCCGCTAATTACGCGCTTAAAGAGGAATAAACCCTCAAACTAGAACCCGGACCTAAGAGGACAGAACTAGTTTGAAAGAATGTAGGTAAGAAAAACTCTGGGCTGAGGATGTCCTTCCAGATGCTGCGGAAAGTAGATATTATGAATATAGCAATTAAACACAATTAAAATTCACATGACCCTAAACACATCCGAAAATTTCGAAAATGGCGATGAGACCAAGATCAACTATTACCACGCACATGTGTATTACGGTGAAGACGCCAAGGCACGTGAAACCGCGGCAAGGCTCCGCGAAAAGGTGTGGAATAAATGGCATAAAAAAGTGCGTATGGGTCGGTTTCGCGACCAGGCGGTGGGACCGCATCCAATTTCTATGTATCAGATCGAATTCGACCGCGAGATATTTGATGAGATTATCCCATGGCTGATGTACAACCGCGATGGCTTAAGCGTGCTAGTTCACGCTGACGCAGAAGATGCGTGGCGGGACCATGCCTGGTATCCGTTCTGGATGGGCGATAAGTTGGATCTCAGACTAGACTGGTTAGCGGCAGGAAACCGAAAAGCCTAAGCACCGGTTCTTACCGACTAATTTTACCGAATTGCAAAGGGCTTAAGTCGGGCCCAAACTAGCCATGCAACAAGCCCTAGAGCGGCCTGCATCATGACTATCGGAAATACGGTTCCAGTATAAATTATACCCTGGGCGAGGGATACAGCCGCCGCCGCGCACATCTGCACAAAGCCGAGGACCGCTGCCGCCGCTCCAGCCGCCTTTGGGTGCGACATCATAACGCCTGCAGCCGTGTTGGGGGCCAAATATCCTCCGCCAAACCAAAATGCGAACTGAAGCGCAATGGTCGTGGGCAACCACAGACAATCAGTAAACGCCATCACGGCGAGCCCCATCGGAGGAAAAAACATTAATCCAAGGCTAATGTTAATCACTCGTTCAGACCCCCACCGAGGTATGGTGGCGCGCGCTACAAAAGAGCCCGTGAGAAAGCCTGACATAACGATGGCGGCGATTACACCGTACGTTGACGGCGCTGTTCCGAGGCCATCTATAAAATAATACGGCCCCCCTGCAACGAAGCAGTAAAGACCAGCATAGCCAATGGAATGAGCCAACATAAACGCGAGAAAACCTTTATGCCGCAGTAATTTAAAATAGACGATGTAGGTCTTTTCGAAATTTCTGGGCTCAACTACGGTACCAGTCTCCGGTAGCACAAAAAACGTCGACAATGCCCAAGCGAGAGCAATGAGGCCAGCGAACGCAAATCCGGCACGCCAGCCAGCGAAATCAAGCAAGACGCCGCCAACAAGGGGGGCAGCCAGAAATGATGCAGCCATTAGAGCAAAAAGTGCAGCCATCGCCTTTGGCGCCCCATCCGCGCCATAGATGTCTCTCACTATAGCTCGCGAGACAACATAGCCGGAGGCGCCGCCAAGCCCCTGTATAGCGCGACCGAATACGACCATTAAGATGCTATCACCCAGCGCCGAAACTACCGACCCAGTCAGTGTTAATCCGGCGCCAAACATTAGTGCCACGCGGCGGCCCTTGCGATCGGAAAACGGACCAAAGAACAATTGACCAACAGCAAACATCACTGAAAAAGCTACAAGCGAGAGTTGGATTGTTGCCGGCGTTTCACCGAATTCGTGACCAAGTGCTGGCAAAGCTGGGACAATTAGCCCAGTCGCAACCTCGCCAAACGATGTGCAAAGTACTAGCGTCCCGAATACAAGAAGACTGGCGCGACTACCGGTCACGCGACTAGTTTTTCTGAGTTATCGACCATGCTCTACGGTTGTATTTATAAACAGCTATTAAGTGTTGAGTAGACCCGCTAAAATAGCAGATCGCCCAATAGTCCCCGGCAAAATCAATTTTATTAACGATATATGCCGCTAAAATAGTCACCTAGTTGGCACAAGGCACCTCCCCTAACAACTTATTTTGAGAGCCCCACAAGCGACCGAGCAAACGCAATCGCTTCGAAGGGTCTTAAATCATCTTCACCTTCACCGACGCCAATTCCGTGAACGGGCAATACATACCTTTCTGCAAGCGACACCAGCACGCCGCCGCGTGCAGAGCCGTCTAATTTCGTGACAACAAGACCCGTGACGTCACACATTTTTTGAAAGGTCTCAACCTGAGAGTGAGCGTTCTGACCGGTGGTGGCGTCCAGCACAAGCAACGTGTCATGGGGCGCCGTTTCATCCTGCTTGGAAATAACGCGCATCACCTTACGTAACTGCTGCATTAAATCCTCACGATTTTGCAGGCGGCCGGCGGTATCGATTAGCAAAACGTCCACATTATCACTACGGGCGCGCTCGATAGCATCGAAGGCAAGGCTAGCGGCATCAGCACCCTGTTCACTCGCGACCACGGAACAGCCTGTGCGTTCGCCCCAAATCTTCAGCTGCTCGATTGCCGCAGCACGAAATGTGTCGCCGGCTGCAAGCATTACAGAATTACCGTCCTCTTTAAACCGTTTTGCAAGCTTACCGATTGTTGTTGTTTTACCCGACCCGTTGACACCCATAACCAATATGATGTGGGGGCGATGCTTAGGATCTACAGCAAGCGGTTTGGCGACCGGGCCTAAGATTGCCGCAACCTCATCCGCAAGCGCAGCAAGAATTTCGTTTGGAGAGACGTCTTTACCGAAACGTGTTTCGGAAATGGATGCTGACAGTTTAGCCGCCGTTTTTACACCAAGGTCTGATGTAATGAGAAGGTCTTCCAATTCTTGGAGCGCATCTTCATCCAGCTTGCGGTTAGAGAAAATCCCCGCGATACCTTCTGATAGGCGAAAAGATGTTTGGCTCAATCCAACGCGCATGCGCGCGAACCAGCCAGACCCCTCTGTTTCTTCGGTCACGCCGCTATTTTCCCGATGAGGGTGGATTTGTCGCGAGCAACAATCCGAGCCGGCACAATCAATCCACAGCCGGGTTCGGTGTCGAGGCGAACATCAGCAAAATGTGGTGTGCGGCCTTGAGAACCCTTTTCCACCAGCACGTCAACGACCGAACCAATTTGTGTATCAAGGAAGCGAAATGCCTGCGCCTCCCCCACAGCGCGCAATTCTGCGGCGCGATCCTTGCGAACATCGACTGGAATCTGGGGCATCTTCGCCGCGGGCGTCCCGGGCCTCTCAGAATAAGGAAAAACATGCAGCCAAATCAGTTCACAATTACGAACCAGCGATAGGGAGTTTGCGAATGCAGCATCCGTCTCAGTTGGAAAACCCGCAATGATATCGGCGCCGAATACCGCGCCAGGGCGGAGCTTCCGAACCTTATCAACGAAGCGCATTACATCGTCTCTGGTATGACGACGTTTCATGCGTTTAAGGACTAGATCGTCGCCCGACTGCACGCTGATGTGGAAATGCGGCATTAAACGTGGTTCGTCTTGAACCAACGAAAGAAGTGAATCATCAATCTCTGCCGGATCAACCGAACTAAGCCTTATCCGCGGCAATTCCGGCACTAAAGTCAGTAGGCGCTTGATCATTTCACCGAGCCGCGGCATTCCTGGTAGATCCACACCGTAATCGGTAATATCGACGCCGGTTAATACCACCTCGGTGTATCCGCGCTCAACTAGTGCCCGTACCTGCTCAACAATAACGCCGACTGGCACCGAACGGTTATTGCCACGGCCATATGGGATAATGCAAAATGTGCAGCGGTGATCGCAGCCCTGTTGTATTTCAACGAAGGCGCGGGCGCGGGCGTCAAAACCGGATATCAGGTGAGGCGCGGTTTGACGCACACTCATAATGTCATTCACAGCCACCCGCGGCATCTCTTCCAAATCCGTCCACGTTTGAGCCATTAGCTTTTCCTCATTGCCAATGACATGATCGACCTCTTCCATCGCGGAGATTTTATCAGGCTCAATCTGAGCTGCGCAGCCAGTAACAACAATACGCGCATCGGGATTTTCGCGCCGAGCGCGACGGATAGACTGGCGTACCTGCCGTTCGGCCTCCGCCGTTACCGCGCAAGAATTTACAATGATGGTATTTTGAAGACCCGAAACAGAAACCTGATGACGCATCACCTCGGACTCAAACGCATTTAACCTACATCCAAATGTGAGAATGCTGGGATCAGTCATCGCAACACACTGGCGTTGAGAGTGCCAGAAAATGAGGTCGCCGCGGGCCCCGTCATGAAAACGCGGCCTTGTTGGCCGGGCCGGTCTTCATGCCAGTTGATTAAAAGCTCCCCACCATCGACGACTACGACCATTCGCCGTTTCGCTAAATCACGGCGGTTGGCATTTACCACCGCGGCACAGGCGCCAGTGCCGCAGGCAGATGTCAATCCCGCGCCGCGTTCCCAGACCCGGAGACGCATGCGATCAGACGCGAGGATTTGAGCGACGCCGACATTTACACGCTCGGGAAAGGTGGGATGCACCTCCAACTCCGGGCCAACTAGCGCGATAGGTATAGCGTCTAAATCATTTACAAAAAAAGTTACGTGAGGATTCCCCATGCTGACAGCCGCGGGGTCAGACAAAGGCCCAGCAGAAAGCTCAAGGTGAAGCGTATCAGCTTCCTCTGCGAGTGGAATGTGCTCCCAATCGCTTCGCGGAGTGCCCATGTCGACTGTTACCATCCCATATCCAGCACGCTTCACAGTTAACAGATCGGCCTTAGTACGCACCCGAACCTCTTCACCTCCGAGTTCCTGCAGAAGCATCGCGCCGACACAGCGGGTCGCATTTCCACAGGCGTCGACCTCTCCACCATCAGAGTTCAGAATTCGCATGAAAGCATCAGCCTCCGCGTCGCCCCTCGGTGGGTCCTGGATAACAATCAACTGATCGCAGCCAACGCCAGTGCGACGGTCCGCTATTTCCGATACGCAAGCAGCCGAGAGCGTCGCGCCGGCACCGGGTTTTCCGTCACGCGCGTCAATCACCACGAAATCGTTGCCGAGCCCATGCATTTTGGTAAAAAGCAATTCGGTCATAGCGCGGGTAATATCGCGGGTTTGGCCGCGAAGTCCAGTCGAATGAATTTCTTGGCTACTCGACACAGACAATTGAATCCGGGAAACTCGTCATTGTAAAACACGTTGAAGCCAATTAAAGGGATCAAAGATGCAATTTGGTATTGGACAATCCGTACTCCGCACGGAGGATCCAAAGTTTCTAATGGGTCAGGGGCAGTACGTAGACGATATTCGCCTCCCCTTTACAGCATTTGGCTATGTGTTGCGTTCCCCACATCCGCACGCAAAGGTTAGTGGCGTAAAAACCGATGCCGCCAAAAGTGCCCCCGGCGTCTTACTAGTTTTGTCAGGAGACGATGCAGAGGCGCAGGGTCTAGGCACTATCCAATGTCACGTCCCACCTATGGCGTTCGGCGGCCCGCCATCGCCGACCCCAGAACATCCAATTTTGGCGCGCGACCGGGTGCGATGCGTAGGTGATCCAGTCGCATTTGTTGTGGCCGAGACCCTCTCACAAGCCCAGGATGCGGCAGAGCTGATTGAGGTAGATTATGAGACTCTTCCAGCAGTTGGCTCTACACGCGATGCGGTCAAGGATGGTGCGCCCTTAGTGTGGGATGATAACAAGGGGAATCTCTGGTTTGAGATGGACCGTGGCGATGCCAGCGCGACAAACGCCGCGTTTGCGACAGCCACCCACGTGGTAAGAGCTAATCTGCATCAAAACCGGATTTCTGCGAATGCTATGGAACCACGCGCCGCGCTTGCCGAATACAGCACGGCAAGACGCGAGTGGACATGTTATATGTCGAGCCAAGGTACCCACCAGCATCGCCCAACGTTTAGTGAAATCTTCCACGAACCAGCGAACGCATTCCGTGTCATTGCGCCTGACGTGGGCGGCGGTTTTGGCATGAAAAACGGGGTTTTTCCCGAAGATGCGCTAGTCGCTTGGGCTGCGCGCGAACTGGGCCGCCCAGTTAAATGGACCGGAGAACGATCAGAGTCACTTGTAAGCGACACCCACGGCCGCGACGCAGAACTAGACAGCGAGATGGCTTTAGACGAACACGGCAAAATTTTAGCTATTCGAGTGAATGCTGATTACGGCGTCGGCGCTTACCTCGCTGCATCCGCGCCAGTGCCTGCCTGCATCGGATCGATGGTTTATCAAAATGTATATGATTTTGGAGCCATGCATATCCACCTACGCGTGGTATTCAGTAATACTACCTGGACCGGCCCATATCGCGGGGCCGGTCGGCCAGAAGCAGTCTATGTGACTGAACGACTTCTTGACATCGCGGCTGATAAAATTGGGATCGATCCCGTCGAAATCCGTCAGCGTAACTACATCGCTGAGGAAAACATGCCCTACACCACTCTTATCCCTACGGTATACGACTCTGGCGATTTTTCCGGCATTACCACTCATGCCGCTGAAGTTGCTGATATCGCGGGCTTCGAGGAGCGCAAGAAAGAGAGTGCAGCGCGTGGAAAGCTTCGTGGAATTGGGACGTGTTCATTTATCGATTTTGCGTCTCCATTTAATGACCGAATGGAGATCCGCTTCGACGCCACTGGCTCCGTAACAATCGTCGCCGGCACCTTGAGCCACGGACAAGGTCATCAGACTACATACGCCCAGATGATTCATAGTTGGCTTGGGGTTCCCTTTGAAAAAATCCGCTTAGTTCAGGGAGACACCGACAAGGTTACGTATGGTCGCGGCACCTATGGTTCGCGGTCGATGACGGTGGGTGGATCAGCCCTGCGCGCCGCCTCGGACAAGATCATCGAAAAAGCGAGGTCAATCGCTGCCCATCTACTGGAAGCCGCAATAGAAGACATCGAATTTATCGACGGACATTTAGTCGTCGTTGGCACTGACAAGTCGATGCATATCTGCGAAATAGCGCCCATGTCGTACATACCAAGCGGCTGGCCATCGGAACTCGGGATTGGATTAGAGGCAGAAGCGACCTGGGCCCCAGAGCACGGGCCTAATTGGCCAAATGGAACACATTTTTCGGAAGTTGAAATAGACCCTGATACCGGTTTCGTTCAACTTGTCCGCCACATTGCGGTTAATGATTCGGGTGAGGTAATCAACCCGCTATTGCTTGCCGGTCAAGTGCATGGCGGGGTAGCACAAGGCATCGGTCAGGCGCTTATGGAGAATGTCACATACGATGCTGATGGCCAAATTTTAGCGGGCTCCTTTTTGGATTACTGCATGCCGAGAGCAGACGACCTGCCAATGATAGAGACCTCCGATTTCGTTAAGGCCTGTCAGACCAATCCGCTGGGTGTGAAAGGCGGTGGCGAGTCTGGTACGGTGGGTTCAATCGCATCAGCTGTGAATGCAGTAATTGACGCGCTCTCGGAATTCGGGGTCAGCGATATGAAGATGCCCCTGACGCCGCTGCGAGTATGGGAAGCAATCCAAGGAGCAAGAGCTGCATAATGGACGAAAGGAAAAAAAAACTACGCGATATCATCGCCTCCAAATCATTTCATCGAAGCGGTGACTTTAAGCTGGCGTCGGGCCAGTCGACCGGTTTTTATTTTGATATGAAGCCTACCGTGATGGACCCCGAAGGTGCTCGGCTTGCCGCTGAATTGATCCTCGAAGCAGTAGAAGGAGAGGACCTTGACTGCGTTGGCGGCATCGCCGTTGGCGCTGTACCCATTGTCGCCGCCGTCGCGATGGCATCTGCCGGCACCAGCCGTCCTTTGCCCGGTTTCTTGGTCCGTAAAGAAGTGAAGGAACGCGGCACCGAAAAGCAAGTCGAAGGCAACATGATAGACGGAGGCAATGTGCTGATTGTAGAGGACGTTACCACTACCGGAGGTTCTTCAATGCAAGCAATCGAGGCGGTGAAACGCGAACGCAATGGAAATGTGCCGATCGTTGTCACTATCGTGGACCGGTTACAGGGCGCACAGGAGAATTTTCGAATGAAAGGTATCCGGCTGATTTCTTTATTGGATAAGGACGACTTCGCGAATTGAACTGAACAAGCCAACAGCTAATGGTGCTGAAATCGAGGAACCCGATGCTGAGGTGACGATTGAAGTTTGCAAGGTCGTCCGTGAAGGGTTAGTGGAATTGGCGATCTATTGAGACCGCAATGAAGCCATCGTCACCTCGGGCTTTTTGACGGCAGGTAATGGATATAGCTTACATTTAAAAGAACTCTTATTTTGATGGAAGCGCATCCATAACGCGATAGCTTTAAAGGGTATTTCGATCACAACTTGTAAAAAAACTTCAACCCGAATAGGGCTCGTCTGCATCTGAAAAATTAACAGAGTAAAGGCAATCAGTTTGGCATTTACAAATAAATACAAAACTCGCGCAGAGTGGGCAGACTGCGATCCGTTAGAACAAGTGTTTTATCCCAATTATTTCCGGTTGTTCGACACCGGCACACACAGGCTCCTAAAGGCTGTAGGCGCCCCTTATGAGGAGGTAATCGTTAGATATGGCCTTGCCGGACTGCCCCTAGTCGACGCGCAAGCTTCTTTCAAAGGCCGATGCCGGTGGACTGATGAGCTTGAAGTGGAGAGTTATATTTCAGAATTCAGTAATAAAACCTTTACCGTCGCCCACAATATTTGGAACGGTGGGAATATAGCTGTTGAAGGCCGCGAGGTGCGAATTTGGGGCCTATTTGACACTGATGATGATACCAAACTGAAGGCGGGCGTAATCCCGATAGATTTTAAACAAATGTTTGCGTGAACCCGTCAGATTTAACGCATGCAAAATGGGCTACGATGGCATTGCAGTTTATTAATTTAGACACTTTTAATCTGTAGGTTGGGCTCGGTAACCCAAGCGGAAATCCCATCGGCACACGAAACCGACAACTATACGCCTATCGGCAAGTTAAATCCTCTAATGCGATGGCTGAGACAATATCTCGAAAAAAGACGTTTGCCTAAACCAACTCACCTTCTCGGAAAAGACCCAACTTTTGTTGCACTGGCTGGTCGGTAAAGCTGAAAAGAAACGCCTCATCATCTGCCTGATGCTCATGCTTATACCATGCAGGAACAACGAAAGTATCTTTTGCCTTCCATTCGATCACCTGCCCGTTAATCTTCGTCCTACCTGCACCTTCGACGCAGTGGTAGACCCAAGCGGCTGTAGTCTGATAAGCATCGCCCGAAAACCCAGAGGGCAGCAGCTGCATGTAGGTTGAAACAGTCGGCATCACCGGCCCACCAGTTGTGGGATTTATATATTCAAGTTTGATGCCGTGGCGGGGGTTAATGTCTCCCGACTTTTCCAGCGTTTTCAGCGTTTCACGGGTCTTCACGAACGGATAGTGAAAAACTGGCGAGTTTGCGGGACGAAAGGTTTCACCAAATGGAAGCATATTACCGCCGTAGCGCGCCATATTGTCTCCGGTGGGGCGTCCTTGCGGAAACTCCAGGTCCGGGTAAGGTTCCGCAAATACTGGACCAAGATGCCGAACAAGAGGGATATCGAGCCCATCAAGCCAAACCACTGGCACATCGCCGTCATGTCCATGATCGTGCCACACCCAAGAAGGCGTCAAAATTAAGTCGCCAACTTCCATGTAAGCTTTTTCTCCATTAATCGCGGTATAAGCCCCGGATCCCTCGACAATAAAACGCAACGCGCAGGGCGAATGCCTGTGCGCTGGTGCCACCTCGCCCGGCATGATTAACTGCAACCCAGCGTAAAGTGCCTCGGTAATGCAGGATTTATCGACAAGCCCGGGATTTTCTAGCACCAAAACTCGACGCTCTGCCTCCTCAGCGGAGATTATTTCCGCCGATTCCATTATATAAGGTCGGCACAAATCGTAGTCCCATTTGTGTGGAACAGCATCTGTTACCGGCGCCTCAGAGAGAAGTTTGTGCAGAACCTCCCAAAGCGGCGTCATATTGTGTTCGGCCATGCGGCCATAGAAATCAGCGCGGGCATTAGTAAGTTCTGGTTTTTCGTGTAGCGCCCTACTCATTGTCCTTCCTCCTCGAATCGCTCTTATTTAATACTAGCATGTTCATCGGCGACGTCTCGTGACAAAATTTGATGGCGTGTAGGAATTAAAAAAAGAAACTTGAAAACAGCGCACCCGATTATGTGGATTAAATTTATTCAAAATGCCAGTTTCAGTGTTTCCACGTCTCGATTGTTTCGTCCCAAAACAAGACACGCCACCCACCGCAATTTGCCGCTCAGGCAAGAAAACCGATGTCTAGCTCTGTGTTTCGCATCATACTTCAGCAAACAGCCCATACGTCCCGCCAAATCAAACACGATGAGCGAGGCATTTTGTGAGAAGATATACTCGTCGCAGACGGTTCTTCCAAAAAAGACACCCGTCAGTATCTTGTTTCTTCGGAGCGAAGCGGGTACCCGATCAGGATGGGAACCTCTTGATCAGAGTTTGAAGGAATAAAATACACTATGTCACTAGTATTTCATCTCATTGCTGCTGCGCGGCCAAACTTTATGAAGATCGCGCCCCTGTATCACGCTATGTCGGCCGCCGATTGGTGCACACCCATAATTGTCCATACCGGCCAGCATTATGATGCAAACATGTCAGACAGTTTTTTCGATGATCTCGGTCTACCTGCTCCAAATTTTAACCTCGAAGTAGGCAGCGGCACCCATGCCGAGCAGACCGGCGCTGTGATGATCGCTTATGAAAAGATTTTAATGGAGGCGCCGCCTTGTGCGACTATCGTCGTAGGTGACGTCAATTCCACTGTCGCCTGTACTTTAGCGGCCAAGAAACTCTGTATACCCGTCTGTCACCTTGAAGCCGGACTGCGAAGCCGAGACCCGCAAATGCCCGAGGAAATAAACCGCATAGTTACAGATGCAATCTCAGATATTCTTTGGACACCGTCATTGGATGGGAACGAAAACCTGCTCAAAGAGGGTGTCGATCCCGACCGTATTACCTTCGTCGGCAATATTATGATGGACTCCTATGAGCTAATGCGCACGCAAATCGAGGCAACGACGACGCGCACGGAGCTCAACCTAGAAAAGAATATGTACGGCGTTGTAACCCTTCACCGGCCGAGTAACGTCGACACCAAAGAAATATTAGTGTCTTTGGTCGACGCCCTTAAAAGCTCAGCAACGAAGATCCCGCTGGTTTTGCCATTGCATCCCCGCACCCGGAAAAACCTCATTAATTACCATCTCATGGACGATTTACGTGCCGCACCAGGGATCCAAATAACGGAGCCTATCAATTATATCCGTTTTATGGGGTTAGTTCGTGAGGCAGCCCTCGTAATAACAGATTCCGGAGGCATCCAAGAGGAGACCACTTATTTGGATATCCCATGCATCACGTTACGCCCAAATACCGAGCGGCCGATTACCTTGACGGAGGGCACAAACCAATTAGCGAAAATTTCGGAACTACCGGGGTACGTAGACGATGTATTAATGGGAAATTGGCGCAAAGGATCCCTTCCTAATCTGTGGGATGGCCGTACCGCAGGGCGGGTTATCGAAGATTTGAAAAGTAGGCTAGGCTAAAGCGTAATTTTGAATAGCTGCACATAAAAAATTTCTTTGACCATGCGCGCGATTATACAAAAGACACGGTTAGATGATGCGCACAGACTGGGCTTTCACTTTCATTTCTATCAGAGATCCGGCTAAAACGTATTGTAATTAATCATATCCATTATAGCTTTTAAACCACTCGACAAACTTGGGAACTCCGACGTCAATAGAGGTCGTAGGTTCGAAACCAAGGTCTGTTTGGATGGCATCGATATCAGCGAAACTCTCCTTAACATCACCCATTTGCATGGGTCTCTGAACTATTTCCGCCTTGCGGCCGAGCGCTCCTTCCAATACCCCGATCAAGCGCATCAACGGCTCGGAGCGATTATTACCGATGTTGTAGATTTTATAAGGCGGCCCATCCGCGCGTGCGGGAGGGTTATCATGCGCAGCCACGACGCCAGTTACAATATCGTCTATGAATGTAAAATCGCGCTTCATCTCACCGTGATTGAACACCTCGATTGGACGGCTATTGATAATAGAATCAGCAAATATGTAGAGCGCCATGTCCGGACGCCCCCAGGGTCCATATACAGTAAAGAAACGAAGGCCAGTTTGAGGCAGTCCGTACAGATGCGCGTACGAATAACTCATATGCTCATTGGCACGCTTGGTGGCAGCGTAGAGCGAAATGGGGGAATCAGTCCGATCCTCGATCGAAAAGGGTAGTTTCCTGTTGCCGCCGTAGACTGAGCTAGAGCTGGCGAAGACAAGGTGTTCAAAATTTGGCTGATGTCTGCACAATTCGAGGATAGTCAGATGAGCAACGAGATTTGAGTCTACATAATCGAACGGATGATCAATCGAGTGTCTCACCCCGGCTTGCGCAGCCAAATGAACCGTTCGCGTCACACCTTTGATTGCTGTCTCGGTTTTAGCATAAGTATTGCGATCTGATAGATCGAGCTTATGGAAACTAAAGCCATCTCGCGCTAGCAATTTTTCCAACCGCGCACGCTTTAGTGAAACGCTATAGTAATCATTGACAGAGTCGATCCCGACCACTTCGCCGCCACGGTCAAGAAGCCTAATTGCGGTGTGAAAACCTATAAAACCAGCAACACCGGTAACCAACGTCTTCATTTGAACGGCACTCGAAAAAAACTATAAAACCAGCCGTGTAAACGTCTGCTATTTAACATATTTAACCTAGGATAATACAGTTGATAGCCCCGATCTTATTCAGCGCAATATTGCACGCAACGACTAAGCGGCGCTAAAGTAGAATGACCACTGCACCGAATTTCGCGCTCCAACCGGTACTTGGAACACCGGCGGCCCTTGACGCCCTGGAGCAACAATCACCAAATTCCAGAAAATAACCTATCGGACTGCTTAATCAATGTCCGATAGTTAATTGTCAAACTGTTTTAGCTAAAAGCTGGCATCACTTTTTCACCAAATAACTTTACTGACTTCTGCGCATCTTCGAAACTCATGTCATTAAAATTTACCTGCAGAGACGCATCGTCAAAGCCGCCTATATCTGCGTCATATGCACGAATTTGCTCGGTCAACATTTCGGGGGTGCCGACCCATGCAGAGCCTTTTTCAACCTGGCTTTCAAAGGTTTCGGCGTCCAACGCTGAAATCATCTTACCGTATCCCTTATAATTATCGGAGGCCGTTCCATCGACCCATCCCCTCGCTGCATCAACGAGTAATTTAAGGTAACGATTTAGCGGATCGCGAGCTATCCGAGCTGCTTCCTCCGGGTCTTCATGGCAATGCATATGAAAAGCAAGCATTATTCGGCCGTTGCCTTCATGACCGGCGGACTTCCAAGCATCACGGTAAACACCGATTAGCTCGGCCATCGCTGAGCCACCAATCGGAATAGCCATGACGTAATTCCCAACCCGACCGGCCTTCTCGAAGGACTCTGGCGTTGCGAAGGCAGCCGTCCAAAAATTAGGCCGCGGCTTCTGCGTTGGCCGCGGTAACGACGTTACGTTAGTGAATTTATGGAAAGATCCATCATGCGACACATTCTCGCCAGTCAGAAGCAATTCGATTTGTTTAACTCCTTCATCAAACCGGGCGACACTCTCGTCTAAAGAAATTCCAAACCGTTCGTATTCATGCGGCAAAAATGCTCGTGCGAAACCAATCTCAGCGCGTCCACCCGAAATAGCGTCCAGCATCCCAATTTCGCCAGCTAGCTTTAGCGGATTGTTGAAAACGGGGAGAACCGCGCCGGTCACGATGCGCGCTTTTTTTGCTCTTTGCGACGCAGCAGCAAGAAAAACGATTGGGTTAGGAGTATAACCACCATAGGGGTGAAAGTAGTGTTCAACTATCCGGATATGACTGTAACCATAAATATCTGCAAACTCGGTCAGTCGCAGACTCTCATCAAAATATTGTTGCCCCGATTTCGTGTCTGGACCTACGGCGGGAAAAAACTGCATTCCGAATTCCACGACAATCTCCCTGTTATTTTTCCATTCGTAAGTTAATAGCTACAAATCGTAACACGCTACCTTTATCGGTTATCCGTGTACAGATTAATTGCCATTACTTCAGCTTTGCTAGACACTATTGGCGTGCCCTCGGATCCCATTATCTAATAGTTTGCACTGTGTGGTTCATAGCTATACCCAACGAATTTTTATTCGGCTAATACGGAGCACATCTTCTGCGCGATTAGTCAGCCCCTACGTCCGTCGCGCCGTTACCCTCGCCGACACGATGGAGGGGACGGCCTGAGTCAGTCAAAGCAATTATGATCATTATTTCGTCGGCGCGTGGCGCGTCCGCAAGCGACACCTCCATCGCGTCAAAGTGAGAGAACGTCCAAACATCCTCCTTGTGGTGCAGCGGACAATCAATCGTAGTGCCGGGGCCACCAACTTTCTTTGCGGAGGGGATAATTGAAGGCGCCGGACCAACGATAGCGCGAAGCGGTTTTCCCATCGTTGGATGCATACATGCTGCGCCGTGCTCTTTTTCGCCAGCTTCGCCAATGATTGCAGCCTTGCCAAAGCTCTGAACTTGATTCGCAGAGATTTGTAGCGCGTCCATCGCGCGGCGGCCTAGCATATTTCCCAATTCAGCGCCCGCCGCCTCTAGTTCGGGTAGTGTCTCAGAATAACGACCGGCATAGGGGTTTTTTATAACTGCCACTGCCGCGCACTGCCTTGCTGGTGGGTCGATCTCGATACCCATCTCTGTACGCGTTTCCTCGACGAAGGTGACTATTTTTCGGATCTCAGTAGCCGGCATATATCCTGCCCTCCATGGTGCGGTTTAAACAAGTATGCCATATTTGGAACAGAAAAATCAGGGAGTGTACGTAACATGGATCAGTCGATCCGAGGATATTTGGCTAATTTGGAACAGCAAGGAGAATTAGTGCGATTCCGAAAAGAGGTCGATCCTCTCGATAACCTTACCGCTATTGGTTGGAAAGCGTACGACCAGCTGGGCAAAGCATCGCTATTTGATAATCTGAAAGGGTTTCCGGACTGGCAGGTATGCAACCAAATCCTGATTGACAGAAAGAAATGGGGAATTGGACTCGGAGTAGCGGAAAAGGATGTAATCGAGACCTTCAACGCTCGCGTCAAAGAACCCATAAACACAGCAATGGTTGATCCAGAACATGCACCTGTAAAAGAGATCATCCTGAAAGATGATGATGTCGACCTGACAAAGGTGCCCGCGGCGTGGACTTCAGAGTTGGATCCCGGCCCTTTTATTGCTTCAGGGATGGCTATCATAAAGGACCCCGACACGGGTATCCGAAATATGTCCATACACCGTCAGCAGGTAATGGGTAAGAACCGCACTGGCTATCTGATATGTCCACGCCAGGCACTACGCATATACCAGAAGTACCAGGAACGGAATAAACCAATGCCAGTTGCTATGGTGGTAGGGGCACATCCAGCAATCTATTTCTCATCCTCTTACACGGCACCCTACGGCGTCGACGAGCTTACTATCGCAGGTGCCTTGATGGGAGAACCAGTGCGCATGGTAAAATGTGAGACTGTCGACCTAGAGGTACCAGCTGAGGCTGAAATGATTCTAGAGGGCGAAATACCGCCGGACGCTCACACGCCTGAAGGTCCATTTGGCGAAGGATCGGGTGGATACGCCATGGAAGGTTTTACTCAGTACCTCGACGTAAAATGCATTACTCGCCGAGCGAAGCCGATTTTCTACGCGATGCAATGCGGTGCGCCGATGACAGACACCCAGGCACTTGTAGCGACTGCCATTGACATGCTTCTTTGGGAACATCTCAAAAATGTTGAAGGTGGACTGGACCTGCTAGATCTTCGATGTCTGGGGCTCGCGGGTATGATGGCAGTGGTAGTGAAATTACGTCCGAGAGTAGAAGGGCAAGCTAAGACTGCTTTGATGGCTGCGCTTTCAGGGCCACAAATGCATCCCAAACTCGCAATCGCTGTAGATGAAGATATCGACGCCTCCGACATGCGACAGGTTTTTTGGTCTATGACCACACGGGTGCATGCAGAACGCGATGTGATCAAAATTCCTAATGCCCGAACCTGGTCACTAGATAATGTATCTGACATTGTGCCCGGCCAAAGTGCGATGCACCGCATCGGCACTAAGA
The DNA here is from genome assembly GCA_913046035.1 of uncultured Alphaproteobacteria bacterium. Taxonomy (GTDB): domain Bacteria; phylum Pseudomonadota; class Alphaproteobacteria; order MPNO01; family UBA830; genus UBA830. The sequence continues at coordinate 21,901 of CAJWSW010000009.1, forward strand.
CAATCGTCGATGCCACTAAACCTGCGGTTACTGATCCAGATAGCCGCGAACGATTTGCTATGGCAATGCCAAAAAATTTCGAAAGTGTCGATCTCGCTGAATTTCTCCCAGATTGAGGACCAAACCGTGACAGATAATGCTACCGGCCCCGCATTCGATCCGCTCGATATTGAGGCCATCGAACGAAATCCATATCCGCCGCCTCACGATACCGCACTTGATGGAAAGCTCAGACGCTCGCTGGGCGACCCAAATGGTCTGACCAAATTCGGCGTAAACCTTACCGAGATGGCACCGAATTCAATATCAGCTCTGCGGCACTGGCATTCAGAGGAAGACGAATTTATTTACATCATCGAAGGCACGCCAATGCTGGTAACTGATGGCGGAGAACAGCAATTGCGCGCCGGGATGTGCGCCTGCTTTCCGGCAAATTCGGGGGACGCGCATCGGTTAGAAAACCGGAGCGATGCGGTTGTGCGTTACCTTGAAATTGGAAACCGGTCGACCCGAGAGGACGTCCATTACCCAGACGATGACCTGGTAATGAAGCGAGTAGCCGGTGAACCTCCGTCCTTCACTCACGCCGACGGTTCTCCCTATTGATCGATGGCTCATTTAAACAGTTTACTAATGTGGGCAAGTAGCCGATGGCGACACCGCAGATAGAAATGGCTTGCGAGAGTTACCCGCTCTTGCTGCCTTTGCCCTATTTTCCCAGGTGCAGATGTATTTCTCCCTCTTAATTACGCTGCCGATATATCAGCGGTTGATAACGGCGTGAACATCTCCCGCGGGCTAGAATGGATTGCAAAACACGCCACCTGGTTTCTGGCGGCCGGTGTTTTTGGCGGTATTGCTTGGCAGACCTTGGCCGACGCGCTTGCTCCTTGGCTGGAAGTGCTAATTGTGATGAACCTGTCTCTGTCAATGATGCGGATTAAACTCGCGGAGTTGAAGGATTATTTCCGCCGACCAGGATTTATTGCGATTACTTTTGTCTTCTCCATGGGGATCGCACCATTAATTTTATGGGGGTTGATCGTCGTTTTTGGGGTCGACGGACCGTTGGGAGAAGGCATTGTTTTTCACGCATTAGCAACACCAATAATGTCTGCGCCAGCGTTGTGCATATTATTTGGGTTGGATTCGGCGCTGGCGCTGATTATCACGGTGCTATCCTATGCTTTGGTACCTTTTACCTTGCCGCCGCTTGCACTTTGGTTGCTGGGTATTGAGCTAGACGTCACAGTCTGGGAGTTGATGTGGCGATTAGGCCGCATTGTGGGCGTCAGTTTCCTAATCACTTTAGTTGCTCGGTGCACCCTGAAACCCGCATTCCTTGAGGCTCAGTCCTTGCGAATGGACGGCATAATGGTATTGGGTATGGTAGGTGTGGCAATTTCACTTATGTCGGGCCTACCAGAATTCGCGGCTGCCAAACCATCATTCACTGCCTTGGTCACAGCGACCACTTTTGCGGTGAACATCGGACTTCAAATATTTACCGCCATCTTATTCTGGGGTAAGGGCCGCAAGGCGGCGGTAACCATCGGCCTTATAACTGGCAACACTAATGTGGCGTTGGTCCTTGCAACAGTCAGCGAAAGCGCTTCCTACGACCTGCTGGTATATTTCGTAGTAGGACAATTTCCCATCTACATCCTCCCACTGGTGGCGGTGCCGATATACCAGCGAATAGTCTGGGCTAAATAAAAAGGCGGGTACAAAACCCGCCTTTTACACTGTTAAAAGAAGTCTTTATTCGGCTGCGACTGACAGTTCGCCCTTCTCTTCCGCTATTTTTCTATCAATCATTGCTCGTGCGGCAATTGAACCGGCGTCTTGTATAGTATCGATCGTCGGACGATCGTCCCAGTTCTCCTGTTGCTTGTTAAATACCTCCCAATCTTGGTGAAAGGCCGTAAAGATCTGTTTGTAGGACATTTCTGTCATTTCCTGAGTAACCGGCTGCCCCTCAACTTGATAAGCATTTGACCAGAAATAGTGAGTAGTGGTTTCGGTTTCCGGTGTAACGAAATTAAGGTTGTGGAACCCGAACCCGCCTTTTGGCACCGGTCGGTCGATATCTGTAAAGCCGAATTCCTTCCCCTCTGCCGCACCTTTTGCCGCACCCGTGAACAGCCGCACTGCACCTGGCATTTGGAATTCAATGATCTGCCAACGGTCTACGATATCATTCTCGGTCCAACCACCCATTTTCTGATAAGTAGGTGCTGGCGGTTGCCCAACCGTCCAGCGTGCAACAGTTACGCTATCGTCATCTTTCAATGTCCGGATGCGCGCTGCCTCAGCTACTGCTGCATTGCCGATCGTCGAACGGTGCACGAAGCCGAGATGTGACAAATCTAAAAGATTATCAATAACTAGGCGATAGTCGCACTTAACATAGAAATAAGTTCCTTTATCTCCCCAATCATCGGCAGATTTCCATGGATAAGGAACGATCAAGTCTTCGTCGGCGAGAGCAGGATCCCCCATCCAAATCCATACCCAATTATATTTTTCGACAATGGGATAAGTGCTGACCTCAGCCGCCGGCGGGATCGTAGTCTGGCCGGGCACGTGAACACATTTGCCTGCTGTGTCGAACTGTAGCCCATGATAGTAACATTCGAGCCTATCGCCAACCAGCTTACCCTTTGAGAGAGGCATGCGGCGATGGCAACACCGATCTTCGAAGGCCAGTGGTGTTCCATCTTCCTTACGCCAAAACACAATATTTTCATTGCAAATAGTTCGAGCCATCGGCGTCCGGTTAATCTCCTCCGGCTGCGCACAGACATACCAAGTGTTCTTGAGAAACATTTCCCGATCTCCCACATCTAAGTTGACTTCAGTCTACGGGGTTTAATCAGTGAATTCAACAATTGGAGGCCGTAACGCTTGCGTCAGTCGGCTGGTCTTTTTATAGAAGTGTATGAACACTGGGGGTAATCGAGGGAGGTTAATATGGAAAATCGAGCATTTTATCCGGAAAAGATGCCGCTACCACTCGGGCTTTACGCCCATGGCGTCGAAGTGCCAGAGGACGCAAAGCTTACCTTCGTAGCCGGTCAAATCGGCATGGATTTTGAGGGGCATGTGCCGAACGATTTCGAGAGCCAGGCGCGCAACGCATGGAATAACTGCCTCGCAGTCCTAGAACACAATAGGCTTCGGATCGGCGACGTGGTGCATGTAAAGCATTTTCTCACTGATCCAGATAACCTCCCGATATACAACGAGGTACGGGCGGATTTCCTGGGCGAGAGCCGTCCCACGTCAACTCTGCTCATTGTCTCCGGTCTGGCAGACCCAAATTTTCTAGTGGAAGTGGAAATGATAGCCGCATCGACGCGCAGGGGCTAAAACACTTACCACTCAAAACTTTGCCTTTTTAAGTCTGTGACTAAACAAAATCCTGATATCAAAGAAATGACAATTGATGGTCCTGATTATCTACCTGCAAGAATTCCCTCAGCTACCTTTTCCGCCATCATGATAGTAGGAAAGTTGGTGTTGGCGCGCGGTACCCGCGGCATTATAGACGCGTCGCAGACACGCAACCCCTCCACCCCATAAACCCGCGCCATTGGGTCAGTCACTGCATTCGGGTCTCCAACACCGCCCATACGGCACGTACAAGAGGCGTGCCAATGACCGGTGACGGTGGTCTTTATCCAGTCGGCGATAACTTCGTCATCCTCCAGAAGATCTTGTGTGGTGGGGCCTTCGCGGATCACTTTGTCGATAAATGCACGCCGCACCGGGCCGCCCAAATCCATGAGCGTCGCTGCGACGAGTGTTTTCAACCAATTGGCTTTATTGAAAGTGCCTACCTTTAGCACTCTCTCAGAATAAGCTGCAGGAAATGTGTCGTGAACCGCCGCCCGCACGGCCGCGTGATCGTGCATCCGCACCAACATGCGGGTTGCTCTAATAATGCGCATCAAATCGCGTTCATCAGAACACATGTTGAAATCAACTGCCGGCTCTATCGCTGGATCGGCCGATGCGAGCGAGACTGTGCCAGTGGAGAACGAATTATTTACCCATACCATCGTCGCGCCTATCCGATCACCAAGTGGGTGCCATGCGGATTTATTTGTCGGCACAATGAACATGTCGCCGGGCCCGCAACCCTCGACCCCGGAGGAGTAGCGCATGCACGCAATCATCTGACGGCGCATACCCTTCGGAAGTCGTGCCGGACGTTTCATATATGAGGCGATGGAAACTCCAGGATGCTCCATCAAATTCTGACCTACCCCAGCTCGATCTGCGACTACATCGATGCCAAGACCTGATAAATGCGCCGCCGGCCCAATCCCCGACCGCATCAGGATCGCAGGTGAATGCAGAGCGCCACTGCAGACAATCACCTGATTTGCGCTGATTGTAAATTCACCTGCAGGACTGCGAAGAGTGACTCCGGTTATCCGGGTGCCTTTAAAGTTAAGACGCTGAACCTCTGCCCGATCAAGAATACTAAAATTTTTTCTAGCGCGCACCTCCATAGTCAAATATGCGACGTTAGCAGAGACCCGCTTATCGTCGATGTTTGATATCGTAATGGGGAAATACCCATCTTCAAATTTAGCGTTCATGTCATCGTAATACTGAAATCCTTCTGCCCTCGCTGCCTCCATAATTGCAGCTGTATAACCGGGCCAGATATCCGGAAAGAGACGCCGAACCCCGATAGGGCCGTCGTTTCCGTGATATGGCCCTTCAAAATCTTGGTCTGCTTCCATCTTCTTAAAAAACGGCAAGACATCATCCCAATTCCAACCGACAGCGCCGCGCTCGACCCAGTCGGCGTAGTCTTGTGGACTTCCACGATTAGCCATCATGCCATTTATGGATGAGCCGCCACCCATAACACGGCCCTGCTGGTAAAGCTTATCATGACGAGTATCCGGCGCGTTTCCGGGTCGCGGCGACATCGTGACGCGTAGTTTGTTCCAGATGAAGCGCTTGTCATTATAGGCGACGCCCGCAAAACCATCCTGTAGCTGGCCCGGTAGGTTATCCGGCGCAAAATCGGTACCGGCTTCAACAAGAAGAACCTTTTGAGACGAGCGTTCGCTCAGTCGAGCCGCCATCACGCAGCCTGCCGAGCCGCCGCCCACTATTACGTAATCATAAACCGTGCCCGTCATTTTTATTTCCTGCAAGGATACCCTGCTGCTTTTTATATTTAATCATTAAAGAAGGATGCGTCTAAAAATATTTAGTGAGGAATGGACAAATGGCATGCTAGGGTGAATATGCTCATCTCAACAATGCAAAACGCGCTCAGTCTAGCAGAATGAAAGGAATTCATTCGGCCCCTGGAGGCCGCAGCCCTAGGATAAAATGCTCATCACACGTTACAGTCAGGCACTATTCATTTACCTGCATTATTTGAACAAACAAATCCTTGAATAAAAGGGGTTTTTCAAACAATTTTAAGAAAATAGGCTCGCGTGAACACAGACAGGGAGAAACTAAAATGGGAAAACTTGAAGGACGAGTAGCGATAGTCACAGGCGGCGGACGGGGGATCGGCGTTGAATATGCCAAAGTACTAGCTGCAGAAGGCGCAAAGGTCGCTGTTACCGATATCGTGGAAACCGAAACAACAGTGAATATAATCAATCAAGCGGGTGGCGAGGCGATAGGTATACATTGCGACGTTACAAATACAGAAAATATCCAGGCAATGGTCGCGCAAACGTTGGATACCTACGGGAAAATCGACATACTCGTAAACAATGCCGCGCTTTTCGCCGACCTGAAACAAGGATCTTTCCTAGACATAGACGAGGCCGAGTGGGATCGCGTTATGCAAATCAATACTCGGGGGGTGTTCAGCTGCACAAAAGCAGTGGTGCCGGAGATGAAAAAAAATGGCTACGGAAAGATTGTCAATATCGCATCGGGAACTGTTTTCAAGGGTACTCCAATGCTTTTGCATTATGTCAGTTCGAAGGGCGCCCAAGTCGCATTTACTCGTGCACTTGCGCGCGAAGTGGGCGACGATGGCATCACCGTAAATTGTATAGCACCCGGCCTTACCATGAGCGAGAAGGTTGTTGGCGATCCCCAGTGGGATGCTGTGAAAGATGGAAATACTGCCACCAGAGCAATAAAGCGTGAACAAATGCCCGAGGATTTAATTGGCACTTTAGTGTTCTTTTCGTCGTCAGATTCGGACTTCATTACTGGCCAGACACTTGTCGTCGATGGCGGCTCGGCCATGCATTAAAAGCTGCCAATTTTCATCAAATGAATGGGTCTTGCCCCAAGGCGGTCGAAAGCGCGGCGCTCGCGGATTATGAGAGACAAATAAAACCATATAGGGACGCCTTTGGCGCGCGTGCATCAATAGCGACGCTTACCTCCGGCGTCGCTGTTCCCGACGATCTACTCCACCTTTTTATGGTTCATTACTCAGCATTTGGCATTTCTATGACCCGGCCGGTTGAGGAGTGGATCCGACGAGCGGGTGTCAAATGCCAAAAGATTGGATTATCATCCTTAGGCAAGGCGCTTGTGAAACATGCGCGACATGAGGCCGGACATCACCGGCTTATGATCGCCGATTTGTGGACGCTCGCCGACGCTTGGAACGACAGTCACCAAGCAAAGATAGATCCAATCACACTCAGCAGGTGTAATTTACCGAGCAGCGTAATACGCTATCAGAAACTCCATGAGCGTGTTATTGGCGGAGAAGCGCCTTATACCCAGATCGCACTGGAATATGAAATCGAGGCACTATCCGTCCGTTACGGACCCGCGTTGCTCGCTGCAGCCGGCGGAAAAGAGGGGTCTTCGTTTCTAAAAGAGCATATCGCTATTGATGGAGGGCATACCAAATTTAACCGCACTCAAATTTCAAGACTTCTCGTGGCAAATCCGGAATTTCTTGAACCGCTGGTTGCAATCGGTGCCGAAGCACTTGAATTGTATGGTGCATTTATTGACGATTGCGTATCGGCGACGATGGCCTTTGGCGACGGAGCGACACCTGCAAACCTCAAGTTCAAATTGATGCAGCCGCCAGGCGACAGAGCCCCTTATCCCCCAGAATGGCTAATGTCCGTCAGATCGCTTCGGTCGCAGATCCTTTTCGATGGTGGAACGCGTCCTGCCTTTGGCCCAAATGGAAGCGATTATGGAGATACCGACAGCCGCGACCGCTACTGTCACCACCTTATCTTACAGGAGAATAATGTTCCAATCGGAACGGCACGGCTTGGTCTAATTAAATCAGAGCAAGTCCCCTCTCTCACAGACGGGTCCTTCGGTCATAGAAATGTAAGCAAATATCTTCACGCTGCTGGGATTAACCGCGCCGACTGCGGTGAGGCAAGCCGGCTGGTTCTTCATCCCGATTACCGGCGAGGTGTTAACTCGCGTCTTTTATTTGCCGGCCTATGGGCGCTTGCCGCGCAACTGAACTTAAAAGCTCTGATTGCCGCCGTGGGGACCAAAAACGGCCAAGACAGGCTGTTTTCTATAATGGGCGCTGAAATGATAGACGCCGCAGGCCGAATTAACGCGCCTACTTATAATGATACGCTTCGTCTTGCTTTATTTAAAATTGATACAGACCATCCGCCGAACCACCCGGAACTCGACCATATGCGCGAATTCGTGCGGCGCTCTTTCGGACAGGCATCAATAAGAACGGCCGCATGATTAGACTTATAGAAGCCGATTTACCGGGTCCGCCGTAGAAAGGGAAAAAGCACCATTCCAGCAAAAAAACCACCGGCGTGAGCCTCCCAACTTACTTTTCCGCCACTAAGAAAAGCGTACCCGACATTAACGAGCATAATCACCAGGATATATTTTAGAATATCTCTCCAAGATGGCCTAGAAAATCCATCCTCCCCGCGGATTAATACGAAGGCACCGGCACCAAGTAGGCCGAACACAGCGCCCGACGCGCCAATCAATATTGCGTTCTCTCCCCAGTTCACTACCGCATGTACAAGAGCGCCCAAAGCGCCGGTCAACACGAAGAGCGATAAGTAACGACGCCCTTCAATATGCCTCAGAATTTGGGGGGATACGACGATCATCCAGATTGCATTCGAAATGAGATGCCACCAACCGCCATGGACAAAGACTGATGTAACAGCACCATAAAGCCATTGGACGTGAAACCCTCCCGCTCGGAATGGATTAAACCCTAGTAAAGACAAAAGATAGGCATCCCAATCTGGCGGCAACGCGCTCCGCAGCAGTTGAATTATGACAAAGATGATTAGCAGGCGAAGGACAACCTTCGGGATCGCAAATGATTGAGCAGTATTCATCGCTGGTTTGAAAAAGTTATCACTATAAAGTCGACTTAATTCGGAGATTTCTCTTCACAGGTCTACCGGAGTTGTGGGACGGACGGGAAACTACAACAGACATATTTGGGTGCAAATACCAAAATCAAAAGATGCTATTTCTCATCACCGAATGCCAGGCGGCCTAACGTACAGTGGTTTTTACAATCGAACTAATCGATCTGGTATGATACCCGATCAAAGCGGCAACGCCCGCTTAATAACGCAAACAAACAATATTTTCTTGTCCGCACCTAGATCACCGCCAAAAGAAGTAGTGGGAGTGTTACCAGCGATACCGCAGTAGACACTACAACCATACCAGCAACTTCCTCCGGCCTGCGTTTGTATTGTTGGGCAAACAAGTAGCTGGATACCGCGACAGGCATCGCGCTCTGGATGATTACAATAGCACGAGCCGCTCCCTCCAATCCAAACACCTCAGCGATGGCAAAACCAATGCTCACACCCATAGCCAGCCGGAATAGACCTAAAAAACCGCTACGGGCGATGCCCCGCTTTCTCAGTTCTAGCAATGAAACTCCGAGGGCCACTAGTTGTGCTGGGATCACCATTCCTCCCAACAGATTGGCAGTATTAAAAATCCAGTCAGGCAGGCGCACACCGGTCAACTGCAGGGCAGTCGCAATGATGACCGCATACACAACTGGCGCGGCCAGCATCTTTTTTATAGAAATATTGCCTGCTGCGATTGCCGCTCCTAGGGTGAACGTTCCAATAGCGCCGAAGGTAAAATAAACGATTGCCAGCGCTAATCCTTCGTCTCCAAAAGCGTAGTAAGAAACGGGTAAGCCCATGCTTCCGGTAAGTGGAAAAATTAGTGATGGTAGATAAGACGGAACGTCGAGACGTAAACTTCCAATCAAAACAAGAGATATAGCGCAGAAAGAGGCATAGCAGGCAATTGTGGCCAGCGCTATTTCGGCCATTGCAGAAGGTGATAACGTTACTTTTTGGAAGGTTGCGATTATGAGACAAGGAGCACCTATGTTGTAAACTAACGATGTGATTAAACGAGTGTCGAATGGGGTTCCGACGCGCGCCCAGAGGATGCCGAGACCCACGCAGATAAATACGGGTACGACGATGTTGGCTAGCTGAGCAATCGTCTCGAATGTCATCCGAGTGCAAGCCACATTAGAAGTGGGAGGGTTGCTAGAGAAATACCGGTTGAAATGATTATCATACTGGCGGTGTCTGCCGGATTTCGGTTAAATCGTTGGGCAAACATGTAGTTGTGGACCGCGACTGGCATCGCTGCTTCGATCATCAAGACGCCGCGGGCCGCTCCTTCTAAACCGAGAAGGGATGCAACCCCGTAGCCAACAACAAAGCCAGCACTTAGCTTAATTGTGCAAACAACAAAAATAAATACAGCGCCTTTGGCCCGCATGTTTGCGATCGCAACACCGAGGGAAACCAACATAAGAGGAATAGCGAGGCCACCAATAAGTTCGGTCGTGTTAGCCAGCCAAACTGGTGGTTCTGCCTCAGTTACCATGAAGATCAACGCCGCGCCAACAGCGTAAATAAGAGGATTGTTGTAGAGCACGTCGGCTGCCAGACGACCTGCGTAGATGCTCCAGCCCACCGTAAAGCTAAAGATCGAGGACATGACAAAAATTGAAATTCCCAGCGCAAGACCTTCCGGACCGAAAGCAAATAAACAAAGCGGAAGGCCGATGTTTCCCGTGTTCGAAGAGGTAAATACAGGGAGGAAAGTGTGAGCAGGCTTATTGAAAACTGAAATTGTCAACAGGCCAATGATGAGAAAACAAGCTAACACCATACTGTAAGCACCCACCATTTCTGCAAAAGCTGAGGGGGTGACCTCGAGGCTTGTTAACGCCGAAAATACCAGGCAAGGCATGCCTAGATTAAGAGCCAATGCTCCAACCATTTTGGTATCGAACGGTCTTCCGGTGCGCCCCCAGACGAAACCGATCCCGGCGCAAAAGAAGACCGGCGCAATCACCGAGAGTATTTTTAAGAACAATTCAGGGCCGCCGGAATATTATTTCGATCAAGTTTTCTGAGGGTTGGTGGTTTAATGCAATACATTTTGGAGCGGTATCACGCGTGTTTACAACCGCGATAAAGGCGGCTGTATAATGTTGGGAACGGACACAGGGACCAAGATCTGATAGTTTAGTAAAGCCTTCAAACATCCCATCCAAATACATCTTCGTATCATACCTCTGGGAGTTCGAAACACATATCTTTTGAACTCCAGTAGTCCGAACTGTGAGGAGGCTACACTCAAGAGCATCTGTGGCTATCAGACAACGGGCGGTTACTTTTAGCTATGAGGGCAGATTTCTTGGCCATATATAGCACCGTACGACTTAGCTCCAGCACTTGGGCTCATAGCAGCAAGCGAAGATTAATCAGAATTTTCTTCTAGTAAGTCGCTCAGATCAGCAAAGTCTTCTATCATTCGGCGCCAACGTTGTTCGCCTAAATTTTCAATCAGTCTCGACTGCGCTTTGTGCCAAAGCGGGGTTGCGCGATCGATTGCCGTTTGGCCAGCCTCAGTTAACTGAACTACACGTTCTCGCCTATCTTTGCCGGCGGATATCGTTACCAATCCCTCTTCTGCAAGCACCCTTAAATTACGTGTTAAGGTTGTTCGGTCTAGCGCCAAGCGTTCCGCCAAACGCGTTACAGACGCCGGGCCCATCAACGCTGCTGCGCCAAGCATGGTGAACTGGGTCGCTCTAACACCACTTGGAGCAAGGACGCTATCGTAGTATTCCGTGACGGAGCGCGAAGCCCGACGGATATTAAAACACGTGCAGTGCCACGCAATTTTTACTTGGGTGCGATTTCTACCACTTTCTTTCAGCATCATTTAAGTGTATATACATCTTTTTAATTTGATCGTCAACATTATTTCGCCCGTCCCTCGCAATTTTATTTTTAACGCACTATCTCGTGTATACAGCTGACAACCATAAGAGTTATGGCCAATTTAAAAACAAAACACTGATAAATAAAACCTGACATGATAAAACTAGACAAGATATACACCCGCGGCGGCGATGCTGGAGAGACTTCACTAGGTGACGGTACTAGAATTGCAAAACACAGTTTGAGGATCGCGGCGCAGGGAGAGGTTGACGAAACAAATGCCGCGATAGGTCTCACGCGATGTCACACAATGAGCGCGGACATAGATCCACTATTATCTCGGATACAAAACGATCTATTTGATCTAGGCGCAGACATAACGCGCCCCGGGGACGATCATAAGGACGGTAATCTCCGTATCCAGCCAGCTCAAGTCAAAAGACTAGAAATCGAAATCGACACTGCTAATGAAAACCTTGAGGCCTTGAAGTCTTTCATCTTGCGCGGCGGTACAAATATTGCTGCAAATTTGCATTTTACGTGCACCGTTTGCCGGCGGGCAGAGCGCACGATGAGTGCGCTAAACGCTGAAGAACCGCTTAACCCAAATGGCCTTAAATATATTAACAGGCTATCCGATCTTTTATTTGTATTAGCCCGTCAGGCTAATAAAAATGGGGCGGCGGACATTCTTTGGGCTCCCGGGGAACATGCTAAAGGTTGAACCACTGTTCAACGCGGCCGCAGGTTTAATTTTTCTTGTAAAGGACCACTTATGCCAATTAAGAGAGAAAATTCACTTTAGTGGCAAAGCCTTCTTTATTTGCTCGCGCCGTCATACAAATCAAATCCCTGCAATCGGCCGCCCAGAATTCAGCGAAGGTCTCTCCTACCGTTAATCCTAACGTAAAATGACCATTATCATAAATTGGTTTGTCAGAGCGAAACGAAAACGAACCAACGCCAAAATTCGGTGCGTTTGCCTCCAACATATTTAGCATGAGCCGAGCGATTAGCATTCCCTGCACCAATAAACCTGGATATCCTTTTTCTACAGCGTAATCGCGGTCGTAATGAATGCGGTGGCTGTTATAAGTTACGGCCGAATGCCGGAACATGAGCACTGGGTCGGGCGCGACCACTCGGGTGGATGTGGCACGAGGGAGCGAAGACGCCTCTTTTCGTGAAAATTTGTCGGTCGTTTCTTTTGATGACGGGCGGAAAATAGTGTCATTTTCCTCAATAACGGCAAGGCCGGCATCGTTGTAAATTCGGTGCTGTACAAGACCTACTATAAATATACCGCTTCTGCCCTCCTTAAGATTAAACGAGATAACCTCGGACTCCTTACGAATTTTTTCGCCGATGCGCAGCGAACTGCGGAAGTCGAACCTTGCACCGCCGAAAAGCTTATTGGGAAAGTCACTTGCAGCTGGCAACAAACCCTCATCCTTGGCCAGCCCATCGGCTCCTAATCGAGAGGGTGGCAACTTGGCGGTGCAGAACAGTCCATGCCACAACGGTGGCAACGGATCACCAAGCCTTACGTCTGGGTCGTCCGACCCAAAAGCAGCCATCAAACCAGCGACAGGGGCTGCTACGATTGTGTCTTCCTCAACCACAATACGTCCAACCGCACCCAGTAGGTTATTTGGTATACTGCCCATGGCTATTTCCATACCGCAGCCACACTAAATCCGCTAGACTTTACACACCAATTACAAGGGAATTCCGAGCGATGGTGTTAGTTCTCGCGCCTAAGGATATTAAAGGTCTAATTACGATCAAGGAGGCTGTCGATGCGATGGAACAGGGGTTTTTGGACTGGTCTAAAAACGAATGGCTCGCTGAACTGCGTCAACGCGTTCATTCGGAGGCTGGCGTCCGTCTGACAGTACATATCGGCGCTCCGAATACACCGAATACTATAGGCACCCTAATACACACCGAAAAACCCGTTATCGGTAAAAACAATCGTCAGACATATTCTCATCGTGGCGCCCGAGTTCGCGTTGTCTACGAAGGCGATACTGGTGGCCTATTGTCTATACAGATCGGCGAGCTCGAGGTTAAGGAATTGCCCGGCGTAAACCAGAATGTCGTTATACCCACAAGCTGCGCTACTGCCGTAGGCACCAAATGGCTGGCGAAAAAAGGTGCAAAAACTGTTGGTATCCTCGGGTCACGCGGGCAGGCTCGCGGGCAGATAGCAGCAGTAAAGGCGGCAATCCCAAGCATTGAACGCGCCGTTGTTTTCAGCCCTGATGAGGACAACAGAAAACGTTTCGCCGGATCTATGCAGCAGATACTTGGTTTAGAGATTACAGCGGTCGACACTGCCCGAGAAGCAGTGGAAAGTATGGACATAGTTCTGACGGCAACGAATTCGAATATTCCAACTTTCGATGGCAACTGGTTATCGCCGGGAGCACATGTGTGTTCACTTGTTTCGTCTAACAAGGGTCTGCATGAGGCGGGTTTTATTGCCAAGGCACGCCGAGAAATCGACGACACAACACTCCAGCGTGCCGATATAGTTGTTTGTAATTCTATCGAGCAGGATAAACTTGACCGCACAGCCATCGTGTGGGGTGCCGCGGAGGAAGGCATAATTTCCTGGGACAAAGTCGCTGACCTCGCCCAAGTGATGCGTGGGGAGGCTGGCCGTACTGACGAAGACCAAATCACATTCTTCAAACAGAACGCATTCTGGGGCATTGGCGATCAAGCAATCGGCAAGCTTCTATACGAAAAGGCCAAAGAACAGGGCATCGGCACTGAACTCAACATAAATCCCTTTGAATCCACCACGGACTCTAGCCTAGAGGGATAAGCCAAGATAGCTAAAGCCTAAGAAAGCAATGAAAAATCGACTGCCGCGCACCGGCTTTCGATGTCACCGACACCGCCCCTACACTTTAGCGCGGCTAAACCCGCTCAATTATGGTGGCAATACCCTGACCAACACCAATGCACATAGTACAGAGGGCGTACTTTCCATCAATGCGTTCAAGTTCATTGACCGCAGTCGTGATTAGACGCGCACCAGACATACCAAGAGGATGCCCCAGCGCAATTGCGCCGCCGTTCGGGTTAATACGTTCATCATCGTCAGCAATGCCAAGATCACGAGTACACGCTAGCGCCTGGGCGGCAAAGGCTTCATTGAACTCCAAGACATCCATGTCATCAAGCGCCAGCCCGGTTTTTTCAAATACCTTGCGAGTTGCGGGCGCCGGACCAATGCCCATAATTCGCGGAGGAACGCCGGCCACAGCCGCACCAACAATGCGCGCGCGCGGCTTTAGCCCATGTTTTATCGCCGCCCGCTCCGCCGCTAGCAACAAGGCGGCAGCGCCGTCATTTACTCCAGACGCATTGCCGGCGGTGACACTTCCACCTTTCTTAAAAGCAGCCCGCAGCTCAGAGAGATCTTCCATAGTGGTGCCATGCCGCGGATGTTCATCTGCTTCCATCAGAGTATCTTCACCACGCCGCTGCGGCACGACCACAGGCACTATTTCGTTTGCAAAGCGGTTTAGCTTTTGTGCTTCTTCAGCCTTTTTTTGTGACCAGAGTGCGAACTTATCCTGATCCTCTCGTGTTATCTGACGTTCCTCGGCTAAATTTTCAGCCGTCTCACCCATTGCGTCAACGCCGTAGAGTTCCTCCATCTTCGGGTTTACGAATCGCCAACCAATGGTTGTATCATAAATTTCTGCTTTGCGGGAAAATGCCGCGTCTGCCTTTGCCATTACGAAGGGCGCGCGCGACATGCTCTCTACCCCGCCCGTAATAACCATTTCAGCTTCACCAACCCGAATAGCGCGAGCACCTTGCGCAGTCGCTTCCATGCCCGAACCACACAGCCGATTTACGGTCGCACCACCAACTTCCAGGGGCAACCCCGCCAACAAACCCGACATACGAGCCACATTGCGGTTATCTTCCCCCGCCTGGTTCGCACTGCCGTAATAAACGTCGTCTACCTGTGCCCAGTCGACATCGTTATTGCGAACCATTAGTGCCTTAATCGGTGCCGCACCTAAATCATCGGTGCGGACTTTGCTAAGTCCCCCTCCATAACGACCAACGGGGGTACGGATCGCATCACAGATAAAAGCATCGGGCATCAGAGAATTTCCTCATCCAAGTTAGTGCGTATTGTTATCTATGCTGCATGCCCGGGCAAGGTACTTTGTCCGACCCTTAGCTCAGCCCATCTACCCCTCTCAAACACCGCGATGATTATATTTTCGCTCGTCATCGCAATTTCCATACGTTTGGATCAACGCCAGCTAGCCGCGTGTGTTTTTGCTTTTCCTTAAAAATTTGTAGCGGAACCTTGGCTTGACGGAATAAGTTTGAGAGAGAAGAAAGAAGGGCAAGCCCCTAAATCCGGCAGCTTAGGCCCACTGGGTCGGGTTTTCCGGGGAACTAACGATACCGCCGATCAACGAGATACATAGGATTTTCAAGAATCCGTAGCCTGGCGGAAAAGGAGAATGAATATGACCAGCGGTTACACCGACTATAAACGGCTCAAATTCGATATCCCGGCAGATCGTATTCTGCGTATTACCATGGATGCCCCAGGCCGCCTAAACGCTGCGGATGCGGCGATGCACGACGAACTGGGTCGTATTTGGAAAGACGTTGAAGCCGACCCAGATATTTCCGTCGCCATTTTACGTGGAGAGGGTAAGGCTTTCTCCGCGGGTGGGGATTTTGAGATGATCGGAGAGATGATCGACAACTTCGAGACCCGCGCGCGTGTTTGGAAAGAGGCACGCGACCTTGTCTACAACGTCATCAATTGTTCAAAGCCAATTGTGAGCGCAATGCATGGGCCCGCTGTCGGAGCAGGGCTCGTGGCTGGACTACTCGCCGATATCTCTATTGCCGCCAAGGACGCACGGATAATTGACGGTCACACTAGGTTGGGTGTCGCGGCGGGCGACCATGCCGCCATCGTCTGGCCCCTGCTATGTGGGATGGCCAAAGCAAAGTATTACCTATTGCTGTGCGAGCCAATATCGGGTGAAGAAGCGGAACGCATTGGGCTTGTCTCTATGTGCGTCGATGAGGGTGAACTAGAAGAAACCGCAGTAAAGACCGCGCAAAAACTAGCGCGCGGGGCACCGTCTGCAATACGATTTACAAAGTACGCGATGAACAACTGGCTGCGCATGATGGGCCCTACATTCGACACATCACTAGCACTTGAGTTTCTTGGATTTACTGGCCCGGAGGCCAAAGAGGGCCTGGCTTCCCTGCGCGAGAAACGCCAAGCTCAATTTGATCCAAATTCAAATCTTTAGGAACGAACATGGCGAAGGTTTTTGGGGATTTTGACCAGGAAAAACTCGACAGTGAGTATCTTATTTCAAGGACCGTGCCAGATATTGAGCCATTTCTTGCCGACTATGCTCGGTTGAGTAAAAAAGCTCGAATGCTCCTCGACGTGCGTGAAGATGTTGCCTACGGCAGAACCCCGCAGGAAGTCGTCGATATTTTCCCGGCGGGTGATAACGCACCGGTGTTCATTTTTATCCACGGCGGATACTGGCGCATGCTCAGCCATAAAGAATCAGCTTTCATGGCTCCAGCAATGGTGAGGGAGGGCATCGCGGTTGTAAGTGTAAACTATACGCTGGTGGGAGAAGGTGCCTCAATCACAGAAATTGTGCGCCAATGTCGTGCTGCCGTATCCTGGACTTTCAAGAACGCCCGAGATTTCGGGGGTAATCCAGACCGACTATTTGTCGGTGGTTCCTCTGCGGGTGGTCATCTGACTGGAATGACGGTCGCTGGGGGTTGGCATGACCAATTCGGCATCCCTACTGATATCATCAAGGGCGCGGTCCCCCTCAGTGGACTGCACGATCTAGCACCGATACGATTATCATGTATTAACGAATGGACCAAACTTGACGAGGCCGAAGCCGCGCAAAATAGCCCTGTCCTTCACTTGCCGACGACCGGATGCCCCCTGGTCGTATCCTACGGCGCGTCAGAAACTGCTGAGTTCAAACGGCAGAGTGCGCTACTTGCTGATGCGTGGGCTGCAAAAGGCTGGCATGCCGAAATATTCGAGCACCCGGACCGCAACCACTTCGACATTGTCTTCGACCTCTGCGACCCTGGTAGCCTTTTGGGTAGCAAAGTTTTCGCTCTGATTAATAACGTGTAAATCCACCGGAGAGATTTTTCTTACATGAGGGTCCCGCTAGTCTATACAGCTGCCTTCGCAATGCTGGTTCAGCAGTCTCTATCTACGATGAGCGGCCTGACAATCCCGGTGCTCGCCCCGCCGATCGCGGCAGAAACCGGGCTTAGCCCAAGCCTCGTTGGCTTATATACGGCATTTCTCTATGGCGGCTCGATGATCTCGGCATTGGCAGGTGGGGGGTTTTTGCTGAGATTTGGCGCGCTACGGATCAGCCAGGTCTGTCTCATTGTGGTAGCAATCGGCCTACTTTTAAACACACCGGGGCTGACATTACTATTCGTTATCGGAGCCGTCATAACCGGGATAGGCGGGGGACCGTCAACGCCCGCGAGTTCACAAATTTTAGCGCGTTACGCCGATCCGGCATCCGCTCCTTTTATATTTTCAATCAAACAAACTGGCGTGCCGGTGGGTGGTGTCATAGCCGGAGCGTTACTGCCAGTATACGTTTCACTTTTTGGTTGGCGTGGTGCTTTGGTTTGTGCTGCGCTGATGGCTATTACTCTTGCGCTATTACTTCAACCTCTCCGCGCTGAGTTCGACTCCGATCGCCAACCGCAGCGAAGCTTGAACCTGACAGACGTGCGGGCAACGCTCAGAGCAGTGCTAAGTGATGCACGGATCCGCGAACTGGCCTTAGGGCTTTTCGCTTTCACTGGGCTACAGCTCGCCTTCGCCTCTTTCTTCGTCTCATTTCTCTCTCTTGGGATGGGATGGACGCTTACTGATGCAGGCATCGCATACTCTATCGCAATGGGTGCTGGTATCATCGGCCGACTTATTTGGGGTTGGGTGGGAACCAAATATGTGCCGCCGTTGATGCTTCTCGCGCTGTTGGGTTTTGTCATGGGGGGCGCTCACATGGCAGTCGGTTTAGTATCACAGGATTGGCAGACATGGGCTATCTGGGGTATCGCTTTCGCTTATGGCTTGACCGGCATTGGCTATCAAGGCGTGTTACTGGCAGAGATAGCGCGTGTGTCACCGCCGGGTATGGCCGGCGTCGTAACCGGCGGTGCGGTGTTTTTTGCCTATGGGGGGATGATCCTCTTACCTGCCACGTTTGGTTTGATACTGGCCGTTCAAGACAGTTACCGGATTGCATTCGTTGCTCTTGGTGTAGTTCCGATCGTGGTGGCGACAAAACTACTTCGTTCGGCGCTAAAGAAATCAAAATAACGGAAAGGAAAAGTTGATGGGTCCTATTAAGACTGCCATTGTAGGTAGTTTACCAAAACCGGAATGGTTAGCGGACCCAGAACGGTTACGTGCACCTTGGCGGCAAGATGGGTCTGCTTTGGCAGAGGCCCAAGATGATGCGGTCGCGCTGTGGATCAACGCACAAGAAAAGGCAGGACTGGATATCATTTGTGACGGAGAGCAACGCCGCCGGCACTATATCTGGGGTTTTATTGAAAAGCTGGGCAAAGTCGATTTTGAAAATCCAGCAAAAAAACAAAGCCGCGGCCAACGCTATTCGGAAGAAACTCAAGCCCCTCGCGTGCTGGAAGAGTGGAGCTGGACCAAACCTGTTCTGTTGGACGCGCTGCGTTTCACCAAAGCACGAACCAAAAAACCTGTAAAGGTCACTCTGCCAGGGCCCATGACAGTAGCAGATAGCGTATATGATGAAGTTGGCGGCAGAACTGATGCGGATTTCGCCGCAACCTACGCAACACTCCTTAACAAAGAGGCAGTAGCACTATCAGAAGCAGGCGCCGATGTGATCCAAATTGATGAGCCATGTTTCAATATCTACACAGACGAAGTAAAGGACTGGGGCATGGAGATGTTAGAAAAATCGTTTAAGGGCGTCTCAGCGAAGAGAGCCGTGCATATCTGCTACGGCTACGGCACGGAAGTTGTTCTCAATTGGAAGAATTCTAATACGGACTGGTCCCACTATTCCACCACCCTTCCACTTATTGCCGATAGTTCCATAGACCAGGTTTCTATTGAGAAAGCTGCGTCCGGCGTCAACCTCTCTGTACTTGACTGCTTAGAGAACAAAGTGGTTATGGTTGGCGTGATTGACGTTGGCACCGAAGAGGTCGAAACACCCAAAGTAGTCGCCGACCGCATACGCCATGCGTTGGAACACGTACCTGCGGATCGTCTAATCGCTTGCACAGATTGCGGCATGGTCCCTCGAAGCCGTCGCGCCGCCGAAGGAAAAATAAATGCCCTCACCGCGGGAACTGCGTTAGTCAACAGGGAAATTGGCTCATAACCCTCAAAGCACCGGGCTAGATTGTATGAGCCAGCGGCCCTAAACAGATTTAAGCAACTGAAAAGTGCGTTCCCAGGATTGCTCGGCCGCCGCTTTGTTATAAGCAGGCTCATGACCCGGAAGCATATAACCATGCTCTACACCACCCGAGTAGAGATGTACTTCGGCATCGTCGAGTTGCATAAATTCCTCTTTTACTCTCTCGATGAGTTCCATTGGCGCGGCGCGATCATTATCGCCCCAGTGGAAGCTTAAAGGGCAGTCGACGTCGGGCACTGAGTCGAGGAACTTATCCACAAACGAGCCGTGATATGAAATACCTGCCTGAATCCCACACTTGGCGCCAGCGACAATAGCGAAGGGACCACCGTAACAAAATCCCATTACCGCGATCCTGCCGTTACATTCTTTCCGCGACCGAAGATCGTTAATAACATCAGTCAAATCACCGAAGGCCTGGTCGAAAGGAGTGCGCTCGAGTCGTGCAAATGCGCGTTTTCGGCCCTCTTCGTCGTGACCAATGACACCGAAATCTTCGTCACGCCAAAATGGATCAAGTACAACCGCAGCGTAGCCTTCCCTGGCGAGCCGATCCGCTACCATAGCCATGTCAGCATCGACACCAAAAATTGATGGCACAACAACGACGCCGGTACCAACACCCTGACTTGGGAATGCCGAGATGCAGGGTATTTCACCCCCGCCAGAGGCGGTAACTTGAATTTCGGTTACGGACATCGTTTCTCCCTTCCTATTGTATTTTAAACTTTTCGCACTTAATAAATGAGGAGATGAACTTATCCCCAAAGTCGGTCAGTTGCGATTGCGGCTCCTTCTGACAAAGCTCGGAATTTTGACCAGACCACCGATTCCGCGACCGGTGGGTCTTCTCGGGCAAAAGTGCCAAAGCCGCAATCAGTACCAGCAATAATTCTCTCGCGACCGACAATGTTTGCCCAATTGCATAGTCGCTGCGCAACTAGCTTCGGGTGTTCTACAAAATTGGTTGTGGAGTCGATGACACCGGGGATTAAAATTTTGTGGTCCGGAATATCCAAACCTTTGACATCCTCCCATTCATGTTCGTGCCGCGGGTTAGCAGCCTCAAAAAGAATTGCCGCTGGGCGAGCGGCCATCAGAACTGGGAAAATCTTTGCTAGTGGGAAATCGTGCGTGTGGGGCCCTTCGTAGTTTCCCCAGCATACATGCAGTCGCATATTCTCCGCCGGGATATTGGCAGTAGCCGCATTTACCGCCTCCATATTACGAAAAGCAATTTTGAGGAACTCATCATCGGAAAGGTGCTTATATTGGTTATGCCGAGCAGAACCAAAATCAGGGCAATCGATCTGAAGCATCAGACCGGCATCATGGATAGCCTCGTACTCTATTTTCATAGCGCCTGCCATCGCATCAATATAAGCATCTTCATCTTTATAATAGTCGTCGGGGACAAACTTACTTAGGACACCTGGCGAGGCGGCAGTCATGAACCCCTCACTAGACATGTTGTGACTCAACGCCCCTTTGAGGTTTGCAATATCTCGCCTTAAAGGGTCATGGTTGTCGTACGAGACCGGACCGATCACCCAGGGCCGCCCAAATGAGAGTGCCCAACCGCTGCGTTCTTTTGCAACCCTTTCCGCAAAATCCGGATGATCGATAATATCCTGGTTAGCCCCTTCATTTGGGGGGTCGGCACCGGGCGGCTGTGACGGAGAGATATTCGCCAACCGGTGACGAACGTAAAAGGTATATGAGATTTTCCCCATGTCTCCATCGGAGACACTATCGATGCCGCACGCGACCTGTTTCCCAACCACTTCATTAACAGCAGAGGTGGTGCATGCTCGTAATTCATCACTATCATGCTCTTCGCCGCGCTCTTCAGCCACCAGCAAGTCGTAAAGGGTGGGCGGACGTGGCAAGCTGCCGACATGTGTCGTAAGGATTCTATCAGTACTTAATTTCATATGAGTACACCTTTTCGCTGCAACAGTACCAACAAACAAATGCGACGAAACTGACGTCAAAGGGTTTATTAGGCGTTGGCCGGAACTAACGTTTTTTCGCGGTCTTTTTTCTTTTAACCCACTTGCGGACATGCTCGTCTATTTTTACCGGCACAACCGCTGTTACCACTCCGAAGATTACTGCCTGAATGATAGTCATAATCCAAACCTGTTTTATACCCAGCTACGAGCCTATTTTTATGTTTAAGAATTAATTTACGAAAAAGACATACATTATTGGAAGCCCTATAAGCGAAGGTTCTGTGAGGCTCAGAAAAAATGGCTATAACAAGGGTGTAAATAAGTGGTGCCGCCTGCGTGACTCGAACACGCGACCCCCGCATTACGAATGCGATGCTCTACCAACTGAGCTAAGGCGGCGCTGGCGCGTATTTTCGCTAAACTCGACGCGAGAGATACCGCCTTATTTCCAGGTAAACAAGTGAAAGAAACGCTATGCCTTAGAATTTTCGGCGACATCGGCATCCACGATTTCACTCTCATAGCCTTTAGATATTTCGTCGTCCAACAAAAGGGACGAAGGTTCTTTGTCCGGCACTTGAAGGCTAAGTGCTCGGGCATGAGCCGGTGGCTCCCAAGCCAATGACCCGAAAGCATCACAGCTTCCGCAGGTTGCCGTCCACTCATCCCAGGCGGCGCCGCAATCGGCGCAGACCCAAGCGGCATCGGGTGGGGCGTCCGAAGCCCGTATCAGCCATGACCGAACATTTTCAGAGTTCCCTCCCGATCTTTCCTCCAGTTCTGCCATCATTCGACATACCCGGGCCGATGGATCCTCTCCAGCGGCGCTTTCGAGATGCTTGCGAGCCTCACCCCACAGTTTGGCCTGAAGTGCGGCCTTAGCCAGCGCGATATGACTTTCGGGATGATCAGGGTTAAACGATAAAAGTTTTTCCAAGCGCTTAACACGTCTCAGAGCATCATTGCCTCCGTCGCCGATTTCGCCGTATGAGCTAGCAAGCGCTGGGTGGGGAGTTCGAGCCCATGCATTTTGTATAAAACGCGATGCCGGACGCGCCTTGCCCATTCGAATCATAATATCGATTATGCGCAGTACTGCAGGTAAGAAATCTGGTGCCAACGTATTGGCGCGACGTGCAAATTTTAGTGCGTTTGACAGGTCGCCGGCAGTATCTGCCTCCTCACTGCACCCGAGAAGGACTACAGCACGCCGCTTTTGCGCGGAGGCTGCACCGACTGCCCCCCTCTTGTCCGCTTCATCTAGGGTCGCCAGAGCGGCACGCCAACGGCCTTCTGCTATTTGAAGATCAAACATTGTGTTCAAAACCCATGCGGTTTTCGGCTGTAATTCATAGGCCCGTTCCGCGTATAGCAGTGCTGCCTGCCGGTTATTTTCTTTCTGAGCCTTGATCAGAAGGCCTCGAACACCGAGAAATGCAGTCTCGGGCCTCCCGAGCATTTCTTCGAAGTATCGCGCGGCAGCCTCCTCGTCTCCGTTTAACTGCGCAGCCTGCGCCGAAAGCAGCATGGTCAGCGGCGGCTCCTTCAAGAGAATGTTCGCCCTTCGCGCCTGGCGATTTGCTTCTTCAGGATCTCCCGCGGCCACTGCAACCATGCCATTTGTAAGCGCTTTATATCCTCGCTCGCGACGAGATGATTGTCGCCACTCTCGAAGTTTTTTCGGTGCTTTTCCTACAGCGCCCATAAGTCCCAACAAAAAGACCGAAGCTATTAAAAGCACTGCTGCCGTTAAAACAAAACGGCCGACGGAAAGCTGGATCAGCCAGCCTTCCCACTCAATCAAAACTGAGCCAGGTCTTTCGCTAAACCAAACTGCGGTAACGACAACCGCAGCCAACGACAAGATCATATACAACGTGAACCTAATCATGTTCAGCGAGGCGCCGCCAGCCGTTCAAGCACTACCCGCTTAAGCGCGGAGCGGACCTCTTCTGTTATCAACCGGGCGCGGGCATCCTTGAGCCATGATTTTGCCGTCGCTGCAGCTGGCCCGGAAAGCTTCGATATTTCAGAAACTATTAATTCGAGATCCCCCCGCTCGGCGGCTCTTTCGGCGCGGGCGATGATTGCATCAGGGCCGTTGCCCTTACCATCGACACGTCGCACATTAATAAAGCCTTGCAACCTAGACTTTGTTCGCTGTATCCAGTCATCCCCATTTACAATACTTGTTGCCGAAACCATTGCATCTACCAAGCTGGTAAACCGGGAAATCAAAGCCGCTTGCGAAGGTATGCCTTGCCCTGCAAGTTCGGCGATCGGCTTAATTAAAGCAACTATTTCTGCGTTGTTTCCAGACACGTTCTTAAGCGTGGCCAACTCCGCCACAAAAGGGCCGCTGCGCGTCAAAGCATCAGAGAGTTGTCCAGCAGCCAGGACGAGGGTGTCGGCCTGGCCAATCGCCTTGGAAAGATCACCAATCTCGGCTATGGCTGTCTCTAGGCTCTTTAACCGCAGTGTCAAAGCGTCGATACCAGCTCTAACCTTCTGATTTGAAGCGAGTTGTTGTGAATCAAATTCGGCGCTAACCGACACTATTTTTTCTAGCTCTTCGAGCCTTTTGTATAATCCGGGGTCGACATTAGGTTTCTTCTCTCGCCCCGCTGCTTCTATTTCAGCCCTAAAGTTTTCCAAGCGTTTTTCGCTATTGTTCTGCCGCGCCTCAATCTCGGCTATAGCTGACAATTGTGCGCGAGATGCGTCCAGGTTTTTTCCGAGATTTGCGACCGTAGCCTCAAGCGCGGCATTTTGGGATCGGAGAGAAGCCAATTCATTGAACAACCGTTCGTTACTGGATGTATCCGAAATTTTTCCACCTGCAAGTGTTTTTTGAATGTGCTGCGGCAGCATTCCCCGCCACAAGGGTAGCGTAAAATACCCGGACACGATTACCACCAAGACCGTCACAAGAGACCAAGTAAAGACCGCCGTATTGGATCGCGCCGACAAGGCTATAGGATCCACGTCTTTTTTAGTCGAGCTAGATTTGTCAAGGTTTGGTGCAGCGGTCATCGGACTCTCTAATGTCGGAACCCCATCATGATCTGATGGAGGCTGCCGATCAACCGATGGTGTTTGTGGGTTTAACGCTGGCTCTTGCACCACTTCTTCCTCGTTCCCAGACAAGTCGACTGATGTCGATGGTGGGGAATCGGCGCGCGCCAACGCGCGCTCCATCGCCTGTTGTAGTGGAGCTAGATCAACTGGTTTGGAATCGTGCTCTAAATTCGCATTGACGTTGGTCTCGGCATAGCCGGACACAGAATCGATGATCTTGAGCAATGACTCCATCGTGGGTTCAGTGGCCGTGCGCTGTTCTTTCCAATATTTTCTTTGAAGCTCGGCACCGATTGCTTTGGAAAGGCAAATCGCCTCTATATCCCGGCAGTGTTCTGTCAGATCCGCACTCTCAAAAAGATCCGAAAAAATACGCGCCGTACGGGGCGAAAAAAACAATACATATTTAATTTCTCCATTCCGAATTGCCGCCACCACATCCGCAGACAAAGCGCTAATTGGTTTCGCTTGGTAGAGTGCCCGCCGAGCAACCTGAAACCCCGCCACTGATAAGATGCCAGAAAGGTCGCCTGCTACTGTTTTTCCCGAAATATGGATTAAAGGTCCATCCTGCGGCCGCAACCTATCCTTAACGAGAGTTGCAAGATCTTTGCTATCACCGTTTGCGCTTTTGACGTTTGTGAAGCCATTTTCGATTGCCAGCGTAGCAGTGGAGTCTCCAACCGCATAAATTTGCTGATCGCGACGATCCGAAACACGAACGAATGCCCGCACTCCGTTGCGACTCGTGAAGAGCACAGCTTGAGCACTAACGAGGTCGGATTCAATATCTTCGGAGAGGAATTCAGTTTGCATCATGGGCGCGATCACTGAGGGAATTCCTCTGAGATTGAGAGCAGCCGCCAACGCCGCCGCGTCCTCCCGCGGCCGCGTAATCAGAGCCTTGCGCCTCTGTTTATTATTCATGGAAAAACCCAGGGCTAGCTCTTCCGCTAAGCTCTTCGGCTG
This sequence comes from uncultured Alphaproteobacteria bacterium, assembly GCA_913046035.1. Lineage (GTDB taxonomy): Bacteria > Pseudomonadota > Alphaproteobacteria > MPNO01 > UBA830 > UBA830. The sequence goes on from CAJWSW010000009.1 coordinate 47,608, forward strand.
CATCGCGCCCCATCACCTTAGCATCCGATATTGGACCATTGCGCTCTGCCTTGAGAAGTTCAGAACCGTCGGGCCGAATTATAGCCGCCCGGATCCGAAAATTATTGCCGCACAGTTCACCGAAAGCAGCAATAGGTGTGCGGCATGACCCATCAAGACCTTCTAGGAGAGCGCGTTCTCCTGCTGCTTGAATAGTGGCATCAAAATCATTCAATGCTTTTAGTAATTCTGCAATTTCATCATCTTTTTCTCGCCTCTCGATGCCAATTATGCCCTGACATACAGCAGGCAAAATCTCTGTCACGGGCACGGCCCATGCAGGCACATCATCACGACCAAGCCTATTTAGGCCAGCGAGTGCTAGAAATGTGGCACCCACATCGCCCGATGCAACTTTCTCGAGGCGGGTATCCACATTGCCGCGTAGAGGCACCACCTCCAAATCAGGACGCTTGTGCAACAACATTGCTTTGCGCCTCAACGAGGCTGTTCCAACGACCGTGCCGGGCGCAAGCGAATCAATTGACTTTGCATCTGAAGAAATCAGTGCATCGCGAGGATCAGCGCGGGGTAGTAAGCAGTCAATAAGCAGCCCAGTAGGGAACCATGTCGGAACATCTTTCATGGAATGTACAGCAATATCTATGGCCCCCCCGAGAAGGGCGTCTTCTATTTCCTTAGTAAACAAGCCTTTGCCGCCGACTTCAGACAACGGCCCCTGCTGCATCCGGTCGCCCGAGGTTTTTATCACGGTGATGACAACGCTTTCATCATGCGCCAAGTGCTGATGGGCGTCATGCAGTCGGCGCTTTACCTCGTGCGCCTGCCATAGGGCGAGGGGACTACCACGCGTGCCTATTCGAATTTGCGAAACTGTCATTAGTGAATTTTAAACTAATCTAACGTATCTTGGAATTAAACCGCGCACCTAATTAGGTAAACAGCAAGACGCTAATCCTCTCGAAAGATACAAAACACATGCTTGTCCTTGGTATAGAAACCAGCTGCGATGAAACTGCTGCCGCCATTGTTAGAAGTGACCGATCGATTCGCTCCAATATAGTATATTCGCAGATAGAAGAGCATCGCTCGTTTGGCGGTGTGGTTCCAGAAATTGCTGCCCGCGCGCACCTTGAGATGATCGACGGCGTCATTCGCCGCTCTCTGGAGGTAGCCGACGTGACTTTGACAGAAGTCGACGCAATTGCTGCCACAGGCGGGCCGGGTCTGATAGGCGGCGTCATTGTGGGGACGATGACCGCCAAAGCGATGGCGCTAGCCGCGGATAAACCCTATTTAGCAATAAATCACTTGGAAGGCCACGCACTCACTGCGCGGTTAACCAATGAACTCGAGTTTCCATACCTGCTTTTGCTGGTATCAGGCGGTCACTGCCAATTACTGTCGGTGATGGGACCAGGCGTATACAAACAGCTTGGCACTACCATGGACGACGCTGTCGGCGAGGCATTCGATAAAACAGCCAAAATGTTGGGCCTCGGCCTGCCGGGTGGCCCAGCAATTGAGGGGGCGGCTAAAATAGGTAATCCAAAACGTTTTAACTTCCCGCGCCCTCTGAAAGGTCGTACGGGATGTGACTTTTCATTCTCCGGGCTGAAGACAGCGGTGCGCCAGGCGATCTTGAACACAGGATCGGACACACTTTCTGACGACGATGTGAATGATATAGCAGCTTCGTTTCAGACCGCAGTGGCAGATACCATCGCTGACCGTTGTGCTAATGCCATTTCCTCCTTCAATGAAACGTACCCGAAAGACAAGACACTGGTCGTTGCCGGTGGAGTTGCTGCAAATTCCGAATTGCGAGCACGGCTTTCGGCACTTTGCCAAATGACAGGATTTCGCTTTATCTCTCCACCTCCCGCGCTCTGCACAGACAACGCCGCGATGATTGCTTGGGCAGGTATCGAACGCCTGCACCTGGGCTTGACTAGTGACCTAAACTTTGCCCCGCGACCGCGCTGGCCATTAGAGGAATTAGCAACGGTGATGTCTTAAAGGGGGTATAAGAAAACTCAACACCGACCCTACCGAGCGGGTCACACACCAAGCTTTTTGCCATCAATGCGGCAAGGGACAACATAAGGTTGGGCAATCAATCGGATCGTCGTAATATATTGTCAGGCAATCTAAATTTTTATAATCGGAACTTGATGATGAAAATCACGGATGGAGCACGCGGACACGCGGTTGTGATGCAGCCAGGCGAAGGGCCAAGTTTTTGGCAACCCATGCCTGCAAACGGCCACGCGGAACCAATGCTTGTTCCGCAAAATACGAAATTTGGCGAATTGTCTATGGGCTATCAGACTATCGCCGTAGGAGGCCACGTTCGCGAACACTCTCACGCAGATCAAATCGAACTCCAGATCTGTTTTAAGGGTAATGGCCACGTGGTAATCGATGGTGACCGGCATGAGTTAGTGCCGGGATCTTCAGCATTTCTGGGTTACGACGTAAAACATGCGATTTATAATGACGGTGATGAAGAACTTGTCATGTTGTGGGTGATTACACCGGCGGGTTTGGAGGATTTTTTTGCGACGATTGGGCGTGACCGCCGTCCCGGCGACCCAGAACCCGAGCCGTTTAAACGGCCGACAGATGTGGTCGCAATCGAAAGAGCCATGGGTATGAACGACACTTAACGCTCTAATATATAAGAAGGACGAAAGGTGCCAAAGATCGATATCGGCAATGCCGAGATATACTACGAGGAAAGGGGCGATGGAGAGCCAATCATGCTCGTGCCGGGGCTGGGCGGCGGCGGCGGAGTTTGGTTCAACCAAGTCGCCGCACTATCCAACGACTATCGCACGATCATCCATGATCATCGTGGCTGCGGGCAGAGTTCGTATTCGCTAATCGAGTATTCAGTCGATCAAATGGCGGCAGATGCCGTCAAGCTAATGGACACACTGGAGATCGAGCGCGTGCACTGGGTTGGCCACTCGACCGGCGGTGCGATGGGCCAAATCGTAGCGCAAGATTATCCCGACCGACTAGCTTCGCTGATATTAAGTGCGACATGGCCCGGACAGGATGAATATTTCAACCGGGCCTTTGCGGCGCGAAAGTCTGTGTTATCTACGATGGGCACAGCTGAATACGCGCGCCATTCGATCCTAACGCTACTGCCGCCCTGGTTCATCACTCAAAACCCGGAAAAGATCGCCGAGCTTGAAGGCTACCTAGCCGGCGCCGATCAGCCGGTCGAGATTATGGAAAGCCGGATCGACGCCATTTGCGCTTACGACAGACGCGACCGCATGTCGGATATCGACGTTCCGGTGCTAGTGATAGTTGCTGAAGACGACATGGTGACGCCGCGCTATCTCTCAGAACAGCTTGCCGCTGAGATTGTCGGTGCAGAGAAGATAATTCTGCCGACAGGTGGGCACTTTGTACTGCATGTATTGGTCGATGAATATAATACGGCCATATCCGACTTCATTAAACGTCATCAGATGGTCTGACGAACAACTATGAATACTCCTAAGAAATCCGAACCCGATGCTTCAATACGCGCAATTTTCGCGACACCGATCATAGAATTCCTGATGCCTGACGCGGACGCGCTGAATTCGGAGCTTAAAAACGTCATCCTTAATCGCGAAAATAGCAACAAGGGCACCGAACACAGCAATCTCGGTGGATGGCAGTCGACCTGGGACATAAGCGATTGGGGTGGTGAAGCTTTTCAAGAGGTCCAGCGCGCCGCCCACGCTGTGGCCTCGCGCGCAACGTGCGACCGCCTAGGTAAAGCGGTGAAGACCCACTGGCTCAGCAACGCCTGGGCCAATGTTAACCGGGACGGGCACGGCAATGAATTCCATAGCCACCCCGGAGCCTACTGGTCGGCCAGTTATTATGTAGACGACGGCGGCGCGGCCAGCGATCCGTCGCTCGGTGGAGAATTCGAAATCCAAGATCCACGAGGCATTGCACCTGCAATGCTGGCGCCGGAACTCGCCTTTGCGATGCCAGGCGGTCAGTCAATCGGCGCTAGTGAACTGGTGCGTCCGAAACGCGGCCTGCTATTGATTTTTCCATCCTGGCTGTCGCACGCCGTCCGTCCCTATTGTGGTGAAGGAGTGCGCATCTCCATCGCCATTAACATGACCCCGGCCCGCGGCTAGCCATCGGCATGACACTGGCATGAGAGTGATAATGGCATGAAGGTCGCCATCATAGGCGCGGGCGCCTGGGGCACCGCATTAGCAATTACCGCCCGACGCGCAGGTTGCAGCGTGCTTCTCTGGGCATTCGAGACGGAGGTCGCAGAATCTATCGCATCGGCTCATGAAAACCAGCTTTATCTACCCGGTGTGACACTCGACCCTGAAATCCGCACAACCGGGAACATCGCAGATGCTGCGGAAGTCGACATAATACTTTTAGCTGCCCCGGCGCAGTATCTGCGCTGCACCATTAGTCCGTTAGCAGGGCGGGTGCCATCTTCGACGCCGCTGGTAATCTGTTCAAAGGGCATCGAACAGAAAACTCTATCGCTTATGAGCGACGCAATCTCGTCACTTTTTGCGGACAATCCGGTCATGATTTTGTCGGGCCCAACCTTTGCCACAGACGTGGCCGCTGGATTGCCGACCGCGGTGACCCTGGCCGCCCACGATATCACTAACGCTCAACAAGTTGCTGATACGCTTAGCTCCGAATGTTTTAGGCCCTATTATGGAGATGACGTTGTCGGTCCCCAGATCGGCGGGGCGATCAAGAACGTGCTGGCCATCGCCTGCGGTATCGCCGAGGGACGCGGCTTCGGTGATAACGCGCGCGCAGCGCTTATCACTCGCGGAATTGCCGAGCTTACGCGGCTCTGCGTTGCAAAGGGAGGTCGCGCCGAAACCATGATGGGGCTGTCTGGCATGGGCGATTTGGTTCTTACCTGCACCAGCAAGCAATCCCGCAACTATTCGCTCGGCGTCGCGCTGGGTGAGGGGAATACGCTGGCCCGCATATTAGGGGAGCGGAATTCGATCGCGGAAGGCGTTTATACCGCCAGCGCTGCAGTCGCGTTAGCCGCTAAACTTAATGTCGAAATGCCGATCACCGCGGCTGTCGATGCGCTGCTGAACCGCGGCGCCGAAATTGACACAGTGATTGACACTCTGTTGGCGCGGCCGTTAAGGCATGAGCGGGATTAATGGTACTGGTGCACCCAATCTTATTAGAAGACAACCCTATCGAAGGCAAATCCTGCTGCTTCGGCTTGACTGCCATGTCGCAGCGGTTTTTGCCCCAGAAAAACAAACGTCAAGAGGGACAATTTACAATCGATCAGTTTTGAGTTCCCATCATCAGACTAAAACCAGGTAAAGAGTTCCGTTTCATTCTGCGCTGTTGTATCGAACACCCAAACACAAAAAAGAGAATTTCGATGAATTACTGGCTTTTCAAATCAGAACCTGGGGCTTGGTCATGGGACGACCAAACGAAAGCCGGCACTGCCGAGTGGGACGGGATCCGAAACCATCAGGCCAACAACAATATGAAAGCTATGAGGAGAGGCGACAAGGGCTTCTTTTATCACTCAGTTTATCAAAAGCAGATTGTTGGCATTGTTGAGGTGGTGAAAGAGCATTATCCGGATCACACAGACACGTCGGGCCGTTTTGGAATGGTCGACGTTAAGGCTTTACGACCTGTTAAAACGCCCGTGTCACTCTCTGAAATCAAAGCAGTGCCACAGCTAGCGAATCTGGCTCTAATAAAACAATCTCGATTATCTATCGTTCCTGTTGGCAAAACAGAATGGAAGTTACTTTGCAGAATGGCGGGTTTAGAGCCCTGATCTAATTATGAGAGATCGTATATTATTATGCCATGTTGACGAGATCGACGACCCAGGAAGCAAAGGCTTTGAGAATGTTGATGATCAGCAATCATTTTTTATAGTGAGGCGCGGCGGCGAGATATTCGGGTACCGTAATTCCTGTCCGCACTACGGGGCACCATTAGACTGGAAACCGGATGCGTTTCTATCTTACGGCGGCAATCAAATTTTATGCTCCATGCATGGTGCGCTTTTCAACATTGATGATGGCATCTGCACGGAGGGGCCGTGCCCGGGACAGGGATTAACGGCTATCGAGGTGTTAGTAGATAAAGACAAGATATACCTTAAACTCAAGGATAACTGAGATAAGTTTAGCGACGGCAGATTTAACGGAGCCTGTCCTGCTCCGCCTGCCCGAAAAAAGATAATTCCAGAAATAGTTGGTGCACAAAGTTAAGATGAGAAATAGGGGAAGAAGATGACAGAGAACGAGATTTTTCCAGTACCGGCGGGATGGGCCCAACGCGCGTTAGTGGATGATTCCGAATATAAAAAGATGTACCGTCATTCTGTGGAAAACCCAGATAGCTTTTGGGACGAGCATGGAAAACGTATTGACTGGATCAAACCTTACACACAGATAAAAGACGTCTCATACGCCCCAGATGACCTGCATATCCGCTGGTATCAGGACGGCACACTAAACGCGTCAGTCAACTGCCTTGACCGCCACCTCGACTCACGCGGTGACCAGGTCGCAATAATTTGGGAAGGTGACGAACCCTCGGACTCAAAGACCCTAACCTACCGTGAGCTCTACGAAGAAGTCTGCAGATTCGCAAACGTTTTAAAGAATAACGGCGTTAAAAAAGGCGACCGGGTCACGATCTATCTTCCGATGGTGCCCGAAATCGCAGTAGCTGTGCTAGCTTGTGCCCGGATCGGGGCGATCCATTCAGTAATTTTTGGCGGTTTTTCACCAGACTCTATTGCAGGCCGTATTCACGATTCGGACTCAACATTAATCGTTACTGCTGATGAAGGTATGCGCGGCGGGCGACCAGTCCCACTTAAAAAGAATGCTGACGAAGCGCTGAAGAAATGTCCAACCGTTGAAAAATGCATTGTGCTCAGACGCACCGGCAGCGACGTCAACTGGGAGGACGGACGCGACGTCTGGTATCATGAAGCTATTGCTAATGCTTCCACCGTCTGCCCGCCAGAAGAGATGAATGCAGAGGACCCGCTCTTCATTCTCTACACTTCAGGCTCTACGGGGACACCCAAGGGCGTGCTGCACACAACAGGCGGCTACATGGTCTACGCATCAATGACACACCAATATGTTTTCGATTACCATGACGGCGAAATCTATTGGTGTACTGCCGATGTCGGCTGGATCACCGGCCATAGTTACATCGTGTATGGACCGCTAGCCAACGGCGCAACTACATTGATCTTTGAAGGAGTGCCAAATTATCCCGACTCATCTCGTTTCTGGCAAGTTTGTGATAAACACAAGGTAAACATTTTCTATACTGCACCCACTGCAATTCGCGCCTTGATGCGTGAAGGCAACGGACCAGTCAAAGCAACTAAACGCGATTCTTTGCGCTTACTTGGCAGTGTTGGGGAACCAATCAACCCAGAAGCTTGGATGTGGTATTATGACACGGTTGGTGACGGTCGCTGCCCCATTGTAGACACTTGGTGGCAGACCGAGACCGGGGGTATTCTTATCTCACCACTGCCAGGCGCTACACCTCTGAAACCGGGCTCTGCAACACGGCCTTTTTTTGGAATTACACCGCAAATTGTCGATGCTAACGGCAAGGTGCTAGAGGGAGCAGCTGAGGGCAACCTGATCCTTACTGACTCCTGGCCGGGACAGATGCGGACTGTGTACGGAGATCACGACCGTTTCATAAAGACATATTTTTCAACTTATGAGGGTAACTACTTCACGGGCGATGGATGCCGGCGCGATGACGATGGGTACTACTGGATCACGGGGCGGGTAGATGACGTGATCAACGTATCGGGGCACCGCATGGGCACAGCAGAGGTTGAGAGCGCGCTTGTCGGCCACCCGAAGGTGGCAGAGTCCGCAGTCGTTGGATATCCGCACGAGATCAAAGGGCAGGGTATCTATGCTTACGTCACACTGATGGAGGGGGAGGAGTCATCGGACGAATTAAGAATTGAGCTAATAAATTGGGTGCGTAAGGAGATCGGCCCGATTGCATCACCGGACCTTGTGCAGTGGGCGCCAGGGTTGCCTAAAACGAGGTCGGGCAAAATCATGCGCCGAATACTGCGCAAGATTGCCGCTAACGAGCACGATCAGCTCGGTGATACCACGACACTTGCTGACCCAGCGGTTGTTGACGATTTGGTCAAGCATCGAAAAAATCGTTAGCCTGGAATTAGTCGGATATAGGATCAACGCAACTATTTTTAGGCGGTGTTCCGGTTAATCCCAACATCACCTAGTTCCCCGTTGAACTTCGAAGGTTTACTTAGGGTGCACACCAAGATCCGACTAAATTAAAGGTAAGCTAAGAAACACTTGGAACTAAATACGAGCACCACTTGAACACACCTGTTTTGCTCAGCCAGCAAGTACCTGATCAAAAATCAATACAACGGCCATTGATCTCCCAATCGCCATAGCGGGTTGGGTCGAGGCCTTCGCGCCCGCCTATTTCAGTCTTGCCTTCCTGATCCTTGGAAAGATTTTCCTGTTCCTCGCCTGTAGTATTAGAATTAGCATCCGCAGAGGGTTCTGGGCCGTCGCCCTTCGAGCTAGTTTCTTCGATTTGGTCGTCCTTTTTAGTCGCCATCAGTTCGGTCCGTTTCATTCAAGTTTCGACTATCGGAATCTCGATTTCGCAAGACGTAGGTAAGGGCAATAACATCACCTCGCCTTACGACACCGAAAAACAGGGTGAAACCTATATAGATCCCGGATCCAGCGAAGACCATTAACAAGGGCAGTGTCCAATCGGATGAAAAGCCATCAGCGCCGCTTAACAATTTCGCGGCAAAGATCACAACGATAAACGCTACCCCAGCGCAACCGATTGCACCTGCGGCTGGCGCAAATCCGAAAAACCCGAACTTTGATCGGACCCGATATACCAGTAATCCTAGCATCAGAGCCTGGGCGATAAGCGTCGCAATACCGGCGCCAATGCCACCGTAAATGGGAATCAAACAAAAATTAAGCGCTACGTTAGAGATCGCAACGGCGGTAAGAATTATCATTTGCGCTGTCTGATCACGCCAGGCAATCAATGCGGTTAACGGTGCGATAGTTAAATGAGATAATACAGCGGCGAAGCCAAGGAGCGCCAAAATCCGCGCTCCCTCTAAATAACCAGCGCCAAAGACTAAAATTACCAGCCATTCCGGAAACGCCACGATTGCCGCAGACAAAGGAGCGCCTATAAAAATCAGGATCCGGATATACCGGTAATAAATCCTCCGCCGATCTTCCTTATCAGACTCAGCAGCGAGCGCCGGCGCAAACGCTGCGCTTATAATATGGGCGGCGAAAGTCGACAAGACAAACAACCGAGCCATTCCGGCGTATATCCCAACCTCTTCCGCTGTCCGGATAAAGCCGAGCATCACCACATCAACGTTCAGAAGGACAGTGGACATTACCCCTGAAAGCATAATCGGGGCGCTGCTGATTAGTACGTCTTTAATGCCAGTCCGGCTGAAAGATATTCTTAATCTCTCAATACGTCGATCAGCAAACAACGCAAGAAAAACTGCACTGATGAGCATCGCGGAACATGGTATCGCCGCCGCGATATACAAATCGTTGTGACTTTGAACCAAGAATACTACCGCGATCATAGCGGCCATTGCCGCGCCCATTTGGCGTAAAGCGATAGGGCCCATGCGCTGGTGTGCTTGAAACAAGAAATCTATTGTAATGGCTGATGAAATCAGCACTATAATTTGAATTAAAAGCACGATCGTTACATCTTGCGATCGATCGATTATCCAAACCGACAGAAGGTATAGAAAAACTGCACACACAAGCAGAAGAATGCGTGTACCCAAAATTCGGGAGACCAATGTATGTGCGCGATCAGGTGCAGACGCAATTTCGCGTGTTCCGAACAGGTCAGTACCAAACACTGTTGCTAGCGCAAAATACGAACCAAATGCTACCGCAAACCCGAGAACACCATACCCCTCTGGACCAAGAGCACGCGCTATCCAGGCAGTCGAGATAAAACCAGCCGCCATCGATACAGCTTGTGCTACCCCGAGGAGCGAGGCGTTTCGAATTATACGGGTCGTGCTGATGAGGTTACATCCGGACAGAAGGTTTAAGATATTTAGAGAGGAGAAATATGGAAAACGCAGACAAAAGAATTCCTTACAAGCGGCCACATTGAAGAGAGGCTCCTTTGAGATGGGTATCATCAGATTAAGCGTTTGTCACTTGCACTCGATTTAAATACACCCCATATCCAATCTATGAACTATCTCAAAACGACCCTTCTTTTGGCGGGAATGACATCTTTGTTCGTCGGCATCGGTTTTATGTTGGGTGGGCTAACAGGTATGCTGATCGCATCCGGAATCGCTCTTACGATGAACGTCTTCGCTTACTGGAATTCGGATCGCATGGTTCTGCGAATGTACGGTGCGACTGAGGTTAATGCTCGTAGCGCACCCAATCTATACCGGATAGTGCACCATTTATCCCGGCAGGCTAATCTCCCAATGCCGCGTGTCTATATCATCGAGAACGACCAGCCCAACGCGTTCGCCACAGGCCGCAATCCCCAAAATGCAGCGGTCGCCGGGACAACCGGACTGCTGCGCATCCTTTCCGACGAAGAGATCGCCGGGGTGATGGCGCATGAACTGGCGCACATTCAGAACCGCGACACCCTGATTATGACGATCACTGCTACAATCGCCGGCGCGATTTCAATGCTAGCGAATTTCGCTTTGTTTTTCGGGGGCAGTCGTAACAATCCGCTGGGCCTGGTCGGGACGATCCTAATTATGATCCTAGCGCCGCTGGCGGCGATGCTAGTCCAGTCGGCGATTTCCCGCACTCGTGAATATGCCGCCGACAAGCGCGGGGCAATGATATGCGGTAATCCATTATGGCTAGCTGGTGCGCTGGAGAAATTGCAGCGCAGCGCGGAGCAGATTGATAATCCGGAAGCAGAAAATAATCCCGCCACCGCCCATATGTTCATCGTCAATCCCTTGCATGCGCGATCGATCGACAATCTATTTTCGACGCACCCCAATTCTGCAAACCGCATCGCGGCCTTGCACCACATGGCTGCGAATGCCAGCATCGGCCAAGGTCCACAACTTAATGCTGGACGCGCTCGGCGTGACCGCAGCCGGATACCATCAACCGGTGGCCAGTCGCGACGTAGCCGCGGCCCTTGGCAGTAACACCTCGCCATACCCGATTGTAAGGTCGAGGGTTTTCGCTATTGTCCATCCATGAGTCCACTTAACAAACGCAATACCGGGCTAAACGCCCGCGCGTGCGCACATACGATCCTTCACGAGGTCGTTGACCGGCACCGACCGCTTGATGATGTTCTTCACTCTGATAAAAAACTGGCTAAATTAAGCCCCCGCGACCGGGCCTTCGCACGCAATCTAGTCGCCACAACACTTCGGCGTATGGGACAGATTGACACGATCATCGACGATTGCCTTTATCGCCCGTTGCCCCCGTCCGCAGCCGCAGCCCGTAACGCGCTGCGTATGGGGATCTGTCAAATCCTTTTTCTCAACACACAGACCCATGCTGCTGTGGACACGTCCGTCACCCTTGCCGGCCAACGCGGGCCGGACCGCTTCCGCGGACTAGTCAACGGCATTCTCCGGCGCGTCGTTAGGACTGCGGGTGACATGCATCCTTCCCCTGATGCCGAAAGGGCAAATACTCCGAGCTGGCTGAGGAATTCTTGGACCGAGTCCTTCGGCGAACAAGTTGCTGCTGGTATCGCCCGCGCCCACCTGCAACCTCCAACCGTCGATTTGACAGTGCCAGCAGACAGAGAAACCTGGTCGGAAACGCTCGGCGGAAATGTCATCGGTAAATCCACTGTACGCCTCGCTAGCGGCGGTGACATTATGTCTTTGCCTGGTTTTGACGAAGGTGCCTGGTGGGTGCAGGATGCAGCAGCCGCGCTTCCCGCACAGTTGTTTTCGCAACTAGTGGGTGATGCCCGGGTCGCCGACTTATGTGCTGCACCCGGTGGAAAGACCGCTCAGCTCGCCGCGGCTGGATACAATGTTACTGCGCTAGATATCGAACCAAACCGTCTAAGGACTTTGTCAGAAAATCTGCGACGTCTCAGACTCACCGCAACGATCGTAGAGGCGGATCTGCTCTCGTGGCAACCCAACCATCTTTTTGAAGGGGTTCTTCTAGATGCCCCGTGCACAGGGACTGGCACCATTCGCCGGCATCCGGATATACCGATACTGAAATCCGGCGCAGACGTCACCCGTCAGTCGAACATTCAGAGGGAATTTCTGGATCGTGCATCCCGTCTACTATCACCTGGCGGTACGCTGATCTACAGCGTGTGTTCGATGGAACGGTCGGAAGGGCCGGACCAAATTGACGCGCTTTTGTCCCGTAACGATAGACTAGATATTGAGCCGGTCCGTCCGACTGAAGTTCCCGGGTTTGAGGCCTGCATAGATGCGCTAGGCTGCATCCGGACAACGCCGTTTCACATGTCAGCGGCTGGCGGTGTTGACGGTTTTTATATCGCGCGGTTGCTAAAAAAATAACGATAATAAGTTGCGTTTGCTTGCGGTGGCCTTGGCAAACTGATACCTAACCGATGTGCAGAAGCCCGTCCGAATTGCCCCCTCCATTTTGTCTGCGGATTTCGCTACTCTTGGAGAAGAAGTTCGCGCTATTACCCGCGCGGGGGCGGATTTTATTCACATTGATGTTATGGACGGACATTTTGTGCCGAACATCACGATTGGCCCGGACGTGGTTAAATCGCTGCGCAAAACCAGCAAGAAAATCTTCGATGTTCATCTTATGATTTCGCCAGTCGACCCATACATTGTCTCATTTGCTGAGGCAGGGGCGGACATCATCACCGTTCATCAGGAGGCCGGTCCAAACCTCCATCGGACGTTACAGCTGATCAAATCAATAGGAAAAAAAGCCGGCGTGTCGATCAATCCAGCGACCCCCGTGTCAACGATTTTCGAGGTGCTTGACATCGTCGATCTCGTTTTGGTTATGAGCGTTAACCCAGGGTTTGGGGGACAGAAATTCATACCCAGATCGATTACAAAAATCAAAGCACTACGTGAAGCAATCGATACGACGGGCCGAAATATTGATCTTGAAGTTGACGGAGGAATCGACCCAGTAACGGCGAAAAATGTAATTAAAGCCGGTGCGGATGTTCTTGTCGCAGGTTCGGCGACCTTCAAAGGTGGAAAACGCCGCTATGCTGCTAATATCCGTAGGCTGCGCGGCACCAGATGAGCGCGGAGGGTGGCGTTAAGATCACAAAGCAGGGGGTCGTGTCTACATCCTATCTACGGGAATATTGGCCGGACTAAAGATGCCGGATTTTGTCCATAACGAAGCCACAGAAACCCTCCGCGCTGGAGTATATTGGGTGGCACGATTATGGTTCCGCGGCGTGTTTTACCGACGAACACTGCGAGGTCGCCGACCAAGGGCGCTAACTATTATTCCGGAAGAGAACTGGCCAGGCAGTTTTGATCGCGGCACCGATCTCGTCGAAGGCCGATTTCGGTTTCTGAATAACACGGTTTCGGCGGATGAACTGACTAGCGGGAGATTAAATGCTAGTTTGGCGTGGCAGGCAGAGTATCACAGTTTCCACTGGCTGGGTGACTTACGCGCTGTAGACACCGAGGCAGCTCGCATTTTAGCGCGGACGCACTTGGAAAACTGGATTTTCGAGAACCAGAAATGGCATCCTCTAAGCTGGAGACCGGATGTGCTGGCGCGACGGGTTTGCAGTTGGCTCACGTATGCGGAATTCATCTCCGCGGGCGCCGACTGGGATTTTGTTGAAAAATTTTTGGATAGTATTGCCCGACAGACAAGACACCTGCGACGCGCGGGTCGCTTCGCCTCCAACGGGGTCGACAGGATAGCGGTAACTAAGGCACTAATTTACACGTCACTTTGCTTACCCAACAATATCCGCTACGTGCCACGCCAATTAAGAGCGGCAGCTCGGATCAGCGATCGCCAGATACTGCCAGATGGTGGCCATGTGGAACGTAATCCTGCTTTGCAGATTGAGGTTTTGCAGCACCTGATAGATATACAGTCGGTCCTCAAGGCGGCGTCTATTGAAACGCCCGAACAACTAAAGCGGGCCATTGCTCGCGCGGCGTTAATGCTGCGATTTTATCGGCACGCTGATGGTGGCTTGGCCCTTTTTAATGGCAGCAATGAAGGCGCTCCTCAACTTATCGATGCCGTGCTTACTAAGGCAAAGGCAGACGGCAAGCCACTGAATTCTGCCACGCACACTGGTTTTGAACGCGTTGCGACGAACGGTATCTTGCTTATCGCAGATACCGGTGCTCCGTCATTGGTAGGGAGAGGTGCGCATGCGGGCCCTTTGAGCTTTGAGATGAGCTTCGGGAAGCAGCGCGTGATCGTCAATTGTGGCGCGTACGCAGGCCAGGATCCAAACTGGCGGCAAGCGCAACGCGCAACCGCGGCGCATTCGACACTAGTCCTGGAAGACCGAAATTCCTGTGGAGTTCGAAAGGATGGATCAATCAGCGCACAGGGCATGACTGTTACAGCGGAACGTCATACAGATGACGGCAGTATTTTGATAGAGATGTCCCATAACGGATACGAGGTTAGTCATGGCGTTGTTCACAGACGCCGAATCTATGTAAATGCTTCGGGTGCAGACATACGGGGAGAAGATACGCTGACCGGTAATGGGGACCACAAATTTACCATCCGATTTCACCTTCACCCATCCGTCAAGGCGTCGCTAGTGAAGGGTGGTGCATCCGTTCTGTTGAGACTGCCGGATAAAACGGGCTGGCGCATGCGGTGTTCAGGCGGGATAGCCAACATTCAGGAAAGTATTTACCTGGGGGACGGCCAGGAAACCAAAAGAACCGAGCAGATTGTAATTTCTGGCGCGTCGAAGCAGGGCGATGCGCAGGTGAAATGGGCGCTGACAAAGGTTCCCACGAGTTAACAGCCGTTGGCTGGCCTCAAGCTTCAGAGCTGCCAGCGACGATAGTCGTCCGGTAGGTCTATCATCCTCCAAATCCCCTTTACATCAGCAACCACTGCGTCAGGGACCGCGAGCTTGGCGAAATCCGCCGTCTCGAAGGTGGTGTATTCCTTATGTGCAACTGCGCCGACGACGCAATGATATCCCGAGGCACCATTAAGTGACGACAGCAGTTCGACATTATATTCGTGTTTCGCTTCATCCGCGTTCGCAAAACAATCGTGAACATCTACCTTGAAGCCACGAGCCTTTAGTGCCGTTATGATATCAATGACGCGAGAGCTTCGCAGATCGGGAACGTTCTCCTTGAAGGTCAGCCCTAGGACGAGAATGCGGGAGCCGGCGCCGCGTCCTTGCTGCGCAAGCTCGGAGGCTATACACTCTGCCACGTAAGGCCCCATTGCATCGTTAATCCGCCGGCCGGCAAGAACGATTTCTGGGTGGTGTCCCACCGCAACGGCGGCATGGGCGAGATAGAACGGATCAACTCCAATGCAGTGGCCGCCCACCAGCCCAGGACGGAAATCAAGGAAATTCCATTTGGTTCCTGCCGCCTCTAAAACATCGTGAATTGAAATCCCCATTTTGTGGAAAATAGTCGCTACCTCATTGACGAAAGCGATATTAATGTCACGTTGAGCGTTTTCGATTACTTTTGCCGCTTCGGCGGTTCTAATATTCGCGGCCCGGAACACGCCACCCGAGGTCACGGCACTGTAAATTTCGCACAGCTGGTCTGAAACGTCCGGCGTCTGCCCAGCAACCACCTTTGTAATCCGATCAACAGTATGCTCTTGATCGCCTGGATTGATGCGTTCGGGCGAGTAACCCAAAAAGAAATCTTTTCCACACTTTAACCCTGACGTTTGTTCGAGTATGGGACCACACACGTTCTCTGTCACACCAGGATATACCGTGCTTTCATAAACTATGATGTCACCTCTTTTTATAATTTGACTTATGTCTTTTGAGGCTTTTATTAAATGTGATAAGTCAGGCTCATTTTTTTGATTAATAGGTGTTGGAACTGTAACTATA
>CAJWSW010000010.1 GCA_913046035.1 uncultured Alphaproteobacteria bacterium
CTTGAGTAGGTTTGTTATAATATGGCGTTACAACCAGTGCCGCGTCCGCTCCAGCTTGTTTCGCGTGTTCTGCAAGCTCTTTTGCCTCGGCAGTAGAATTTGATCCTGCGCCTGCAATGACTGGAACGCGCTTGTCGGCTACCTCAATGCAAATTTCGACAACTCGCTTGTGCTCGTCATGGCTCAGGGTAGGTGATTCTCCCGTCGTACCAACTGGCACTAAACCGTGTGTACCTTCATCGATCTGCCATTCAACCAAATTTCTAAAGGCCTCTTCATCTACAACCCCATTGCTAAAG
This sequence comes from uncultured Alphaproteobacteria bacterium, assembly GCA_913046035.1. Lineage (GTDB taxonomy): Bacteria > Pseudomonadota > Alphaproteobacteria > MPNO01 > UBA830 > UBA830. The sequence continues at coordinate 300 of CAJWSW010000010.1, forward strand.
GGTGTAATAAGGGCGCATATGGATCCGCTGAACATGGCGGCCTCCCCGAAGTACAAAGATCATTTATTGTATCACATTACTCTCGACCTTATATCGCAGCAAGCAGCACTACCTATGCGTAATCGACCTATTCAAATATTAGCGGTCTTCAGCGCAAGAAAATTAAAAAAAGAGGATAGTTACGAGCTTAACTTTGCGACCCGCTTAGACATGAACCATAAAGAGCTGAAACAACTGTCATCTTAGAAGCATAAATCTCTGCAGCAAATTCGTTGTTTTTTTGAAATTAAAGGTGTTTTTTTGGGGTCACATCTGAGCGAACCAAAAGTTATCTATCAATTCTTTTCGAGGGCAGGAATGACTGTTACCAGATCAATTTCACCTCGCACAGGCAGAGATACTTTACGTGTAAGAGGAGGATAAAATGTCTGATCAGAATTTTGTCGAAATAGAGGCCTGCGTTTTTGATGCTTATGGCACCCTTTTCGACGTCCATTCAGCTGCTGCCCGATTGAGAGATGACCTTGGAGAAAAGGCCGATGCATTGTCTGAAATGTGGCGCCTTAAGCAACTTCAATACACTTGGCTACGAAGTCTCATGGGGCGGCATTGTGACTTTTGGCAGATCACGGGGGATGCACTCGACTACTCCATGCGTGCGCTAAATATGGAAAATAACTTACTCCGCGCAAAGCTTATGGAACTTTATCTCCAACTCGACGCATATCCCGAGGTTACTGATGTCCTTATCGAATTAAAAGACAATGGTAAGAAAACAGCTATACTTTCTAATGGCGCCCCCTCCATGCTAATCGCAGCCGCTAAGAGTGCAAATATCTATTCCTTAATCGACAACATTTTATCAGTAGAGAGTGTGGGCGTATTCAAACCACACCCGACGACCTATCAACTCGCGGTAGAACAACTAAAAGTTGCAGCAAACCGCATCTCGTTTCAATCGTCTAATGGGTGGGATGCTCATGCCGCTGCGGCATCCGGCTTGATGGTCGTTTGGGTAAACAGGTTCGATCAGACGAGCGAAATTCTTCCCGAAAATCCGCATGCAGAGATTAAAAGACTGTCAGATTTGCCGCGTTTATTAGGTCTTTAGAAAAATAACGATGAACTTTAAAGAACGCAGAGTCACAACTTTTGACAATCTCTCCTTATACATCCGTGACTACGGCGATAGCCTAGACCTCCGCCCTCCAATTCTCTGCCTCGGTGGTCTGACGCGAAATTCGAAGGACTTTGAATCCTTTGCTGAACGCTACAGCGGAGACGGTCGTCGAGTAATTTGCCCCGATTATCGCGGAAGAGGTAGGTCTCAATACGACTCAAACTGGTTAAACTACAATCCACAGGTTTATATTCGCGATATCAAAGATCTACTCGCAGCTCTAAACTTACATCGAGTTGTAGTGATAGGAACATCGCTAGGCGGAATATTAGGTATGGGAATGGGTACGGCAATACCGACAACTCTTGCTGCGGTTGTTATGAACGACATAGGTCCGGTGATTGAAGATGAAGGGCTAGATTTTATTATTGATTACATAAAAGAAGACCGCCCCCATAAGGACTGGGACTCGGCAGTAATAACAATTAAAAAAATGCTTCCAAACCTCCGCTTTCAAGACGAGCAAATTTGGCTCAAGATGGCAAAAAACACATTTCGCTATTCCGACGATGGAAAACTTTGCTTTGACTGGGATGTCAACATCGTTAAGCCGTTGCTTAAATCGAACTATAAAATTCCTGATATGTGGCCCCTATTCAAGGCGCTTGCCGACGTGCCCACCATGGTTCTCCGAGGCGCGGAGTCGGATATCCTATCACCCACATGTTTCGCGGAAATGCAAAAACTGAAACCAGACCTTTGCGCTGTTGAGATACCTCGCGCCGGACATGTGCCCACCCTGGCTGAGCCTGAATCGATTGGGGCGCTGGACAGTTTTCTTGCTCGCCACTGACAAAGTTGCGGGAATTGCCAACATTTTACACGCCGCAAACAACTTGACGGTACACTTTTTAAAATCCCGCTACTCCAATCAAAACGCTTAAAAGCGGGCGCATATCCGCAAATATTTCTAAACTGCAAATGTTCTAGCTGGCAGTGGCACGGTAAAATAGATTATACAGATCACATCGTTTTATCTCCGGGTGTTTTTCTTTTCGAAACAGGGAATTTTCACCGTACAAACAACCTGTAACCGGGGACAAACAGCCTGTCTCCAGAAGGAAAATTTTATCAACTACAAACACTGGATACCCTTCGCGCTCCAAAGCGCAGAAAAATCCCCGTCTTAACTGCATTTACTTAAGAGGCTGCGGCAATTTGTAGCCTAAAAATCGTAATTGGCGTTTGTCCAGCTAGTTCGGATCGGTACAATAGTGCCCTGTATTACAACTAACGCAATAATTCGTTTCAGTGAAAAAGAAATACTAAAAGGGGTTTACATTGGGCGAGATCTACGTTGGGCGGACCGAAGAATTTGGTGAACGCGACCGGAAAATCATTGCGCAAGGCAACATGGAAATCGGTGTTTTTTGCATCGAGGGAGAGTTTTTTGCATACGAGAACAACTGCGTCCATCAGGGCGGACCTGCTTGCCAAGGTAAAATAATAAATAAGGTGGAAGAGGTTATCCACGAAACGGAAAAAACCGCGCACGGACTGAAATTTTCAGAAACCGATGTTCATATAGTTTGCCCTTGGCATGGATACGAATACAACGTGCGGGATGGCCGTCATCCCGGAAACAAAAATATCCGGCTGCGACCCTTCAAGGTCGATGTGAAGGACGGTGAGGTTTATGTCCACATCTGAATTTTCAGCGTCAGAACTTGAGTTGGCCGCCCTTCGCGTTCTAGAGTTATCTGAGCAAGCCCTTTTGTATGGCGAAACAGACAAGATTTCAGACGAAACCGTCCAACGGCTTTTGACGGCAGGGACCAAACTTTTTGCTAATAAAGTTGAAATGGAGGATAGGTTCTTTTCACCCTATACCACTGCAGACGATGTTACCGCGACAGATGTTGTCATGACATGCTCAGATATGCTGCGAGCTGTTAACCTCTCCACATTTGACCTAGCAATGTGGTTTCAACGACCGCGTTCAAACGAGGACTAATACAAAAAACAGTTATTCATTTGGATTCCTAGGAGCGAGAAAATGGACTCAGGTATAGAGCCGGTTAAGGAAAATCCGGTCAAAGAAATTACAACTTATACGGATTCCCGAGACGTTCTGGCTAAGGCAAGGCAGCAGGCGGATGAACGTAACTTCGATGACGTCTTCATCGCTGATATTGACGCCCATCACACGGAAACCGAATCTTGGCGAGAGATTATAACCTACATTGATGATCCTGTTGTTCGAGAGCAGGCAAAAGAAATGGTCTTCCACCGCTCCGGCACACCACCATACGGATTGAATGGGGATCTTGCCCTGCGATACCAGGACGTAGGCGGGCGTATTCCCCATCAAGCCGCGCGTAGCGAAACGATTAATGAAGCGGAAATCAAGGAAGCTGGTCATCGTGACTTGGTTTTAGCCAAACGTGCTTATGAGGCCATGGGGATAGACATACAAGTTGTTTTCCCTACGCCGATGCTTTTCCTTGGTATGCACCCGCAATTCGACATGGAGGCCATTCTCGGCAAGGCCTACAATCGCTGGCAGGTTGAAAACATCCTTAAAAAAGATCGCAAGTTAAAGACAATGATGTTCCTGCCCTTCAATGACCCCGAGTCCGCATTGGAGACAATTGAAGAGTTTGGCGACTCGCCAGGATGCGTCGGCTTTATGGTCACCTCAGTACGTTACAAGGCAGTTCATCACAATCATTACATGAAAGTCTACCGAGCTCTTGAAGAACGGGGGCTACCAATAGGTTTCCACGCGGGGTATTACTGGCAAGATCCTTTCATGATGCAAATCAATCGGTTCGGCTCTATGCACGCATTATCGTTCGTATGGTGCAACGTGGTCCACATGACCAATTGGATAATGAACGGTTTGTCCGAGCGGTTCCCTAGCCTACCTGTGGTTTGGATTGAATCCGGCCTTGCTTGGGTGCCATGGCTCATGCAACGTCTGGATCATACCTACCTAATGCGATCCTCAGAGGCACCGCTTTTAAAAAAGTTACCAAGTGAATACATGAAAGAAATGTTCTACACATGCCAGCCGATGGAAACCGACCACCCTAAGGCACTTGAGCTAACTTTCGAGATGATTAATGCCAAAGAGCAGCTTCTATATGCGTCAGACTGGCCGCATTACGATTTTGATGCACCCAGCGTTATCTGGGATCTCCCATTTCTGGATGAGCAGAGCAAGCGAAACATTTTAGGCCAAAATGCCAAGCGCATATTTAATTTCGAGAGGTAAGTTTAAGGCATCATTAAATATGGCGGGCTAAACCCGCCTTATTGATCTACACTACTCTGACTTCCATTCGTCCAATAATGTCAGCCTCACAAGTCAAGTAATCGTTAGCTCTAAGCGGACTATTGTCGCATGGATTGGGAATCATAATTATATCCCCAGGATAAAGTGTAAAAAAATTTGATGATAGTTCTATCAACTTACGACAATCAGAGATTAAATCCTTCGTGTTTGATTCATGCCGTATCTTGTCATTAATTTTTAGCCGAATACTTAGGTTGTCCGGAGTGTGTATTTCCTCCGGGGTTGTCAACCAGGGTCCCAGCACAGCATACGTGTCTAGAGAATTAAGCAGACTCCGGTCTTCGACACCCCGCAACTTGATGTTAAGCCCGATGGAATAACCTGCCAGGAAATCGAGCGCATTGCGGTAGATGACCTTTTTCGCCATTTTTCCAATTATCAAGGCAAGCCCGATCTCGCAGTCACTTTGTCTCTGCGTGTGGCTCAGCTTTATACCGCCCCCTGCGCCGACCAGCGAAGAAGTTGCTTTTAAGTAAAAGCCATGGGCCTGAACAGCTAGGGCTTTTTTGTCGAGATCCCCACCTGCTTCTTTCCAACCATCGATCCTATTATCTCTGCAGCACCCCTGAGCGATAATAATCTTCGTCGGGTTTGCAATGGGGCTTTTAAGATCAACGTTTTTCACCCCCTGCACATATCCTAACTTTCGGTTGGCATGGATTTTAGGAATGATCGCTTGGAGATGGTTGATCATCTCATCTCCATGCGATTTCGGCCAGCGAGTTTTTGGTATAACATCCAGCGCAGAGGTTACATCAATCAACTGATCACCTTTAATGAGCCCGAGTTTGTCAGCGTTGTAACGGCAAATTCTCATTTGGCTGTCTTAAATGCCTCTCGCGCGCCGTCAGCCCAAAAAATGCCATGGCCCGGAGTTTCCCGAGGCGTAATATTACCATCTGAGTCAATACCTACGGGTTTATCAAAAAGCGGCTCAAGCAAAGGGAAATCCTCCATCCAACGAATTGATGGTGCAGCGCCAGCAACATGAATAAACAACGACGGTAGGAAATGTGGCGAAACAACAACGTTATAATGTTCTGCCAGAATGGCAACGCGAAGGCATTCAGTGATGCCTCCCATCATGGCAAGGTCAGGCTGCACAATGGATACTGCGCCCGACCTTAAGAGCGGGGTAATTTCGACAACGCCCTGATGATGTTCGCCAGTTGCAATGGGTATCGGGCTAGTTGACGCTAATTTTATGAAGCCGTTAGTATCGTGAGCAGGTAAGGGCTCTTCGAGCCACAGCGCATTAACATCTGAAAGGGCATTAACCAACCACTGTGCACGCGCGAGGTCACATTTTTCGTTTGCGTCTGCTAAGATATCGACGCCATCAGGAAGCGCGTCGGCCACAGCGCGTATCCGATTCCAATCTGCCGCTTGACCCGCTACTCGTAATTTTACAGCCTTGCAGCCCATCTCGACATATTCTAGAGATCGCTCGACCGCAGAGTCTGCGTCCTGCATTGGGCTAAAACCGCCGGAACCATATACCGGCAACGTCCGTGCAGTCCCACCCAGCGCTTCATACAAAGGCATGTCGAGACGCTTGGAGTAGAGGTCCCACATAGCAACGTCTATGGCAGCAATCGCTATATAGCCATAACCACGACCTAATCTATTTAGCGACCCTGCCATCCGTCGCCAAAAAATTTGGGGTGGAACAATTGTTTGCGCGGCGACGAATCTATTCAACAAATCTTGGCAAGCAACGGCCACTGTGCTTCCGCCGCCACCTAAAACATAGGAAAATCCGGTGCCAGTATTCCCATCGGAGTCTTCTAGATCGACAACGATAATATCGACTGCTGTAATTCCAGAACCACCCGTCGGACCCAAAAGGGGAAACACCCATAGTTCCGCGTTCACGTTCGCAATGGTTACCATGCGTTAATTCCTGATAAACAGTGATACGGGGTCACCATCTTCGATATCCAGTGCCTCTCGCACACAAACAGGGGCGATGATTTCGACCTGAGCAATCGGATAAGATTCGACCAATGGCAACACAATAGCTCCGTCTATCTTTGAATCGATAGAGACCAGCCAACACTTTGCGTCACAGTCATGCGGGCCATTATTGGGATTTTCAAGCCTTATCCCCTCAGTCTGTCTCAACCTGCCCCAGACGGCCATACTCCCCGGGTCGTCAACAATTACGTTAATTGTGCCCGGATAGGGATTGACCCCGACATATTTAATGAACTGATGCTTTGCCCAGGGAAGCTGTGTAAACGAAGTCCCCATGCCGATGCCGGTCGCCAAACGCCCGATAATTTCTGCGTCCTTCATTATGACCTCTTAGGCCGAGCGAACAGATACGGCCATATCACCAATACCCTCGCAATAGCAATGCATCGTATCACCCGGTTCCACTGGACCTACACCTTCTGGCGTTCCAGTCATGATCACATCACCTGGATACAAGGTATAAAAACTGGATCCGTACTCGATGAGCTTTTTGCAATCGAAAATCAATTTATCGGTATTGGAATTTTGACGTTCTTCAGAACCCACTCGGATTGAAAAATTCAGATTGTCGGGATTCACGATTTCATCCGCCGTCACCAACCAGGGGCCTAGGACTGAATAACTATCAATTGCTTTTCTCAAGCTGCGTTCTTCAGTACCGCGAACAGTCATGTCAAGGCCAATTGAATAAGCGGCCACATAGTCCAACGCGTTGTTGTACTGCACATTTTTCGCAGTTTTTCCGATAATTATCGCGACTTCTACTTCGTGATCGTTGCGCCGATCGGTGAAATGCAGATCCACGCCGTCCCCTGCGCCGACCAACACCGGATTTTTTAGAAACAAACCATAATGATCAATAGTCTTAATTTCTCGACCAAAGCTTACACCCTCGTCTTCAATCGCCTCATCCTGATGCGCATAGTAGTTTACCGGAGCACCAATAACTTTCGTCGGATTGGCAACAGGGCTTTTCAATGAAAGCTCAGATAGCGGAAATCGCTCGCCTGAATTTGCAAGATCAGATGCTCTAGAGCAAACGGTGTCCAGATTTGCGATGAGCGCATCTCCTTGAGGAGCTGGCCAGCCTGATGTCGGAATTACCTCTAGTGCGTCCGTTACGTCAATAACTTCGTCGCCGTCGACAAGGCCTAGTCGATCATTATTAAAACGACAAATTTTCATTTTCTTTTCCTCCTCATCGAGCAGTAAGCGCAGGTTTATTTTGCATCGAGCTATTAGTTTATACAGCGTAGGTGACAAGTCTGTACAAACATAACATCACATTGAATTTACACTGTCCGGAAGCAAGTTAGAGGACTGCTCGGTCCCGTCTTCCATTGCTATTACCATTGAGTATAAAATGGCAGCCCTATGCTGACGCAATGCATATTTAAAAGTACTGCAATGAACTAACACCTTGCAGAAAAGTCATTTGAAATTTTATCGCAAGACAGCGCGCACCAAATAAAGGTTATTAATGCAAGTCCTGGCAATCTTTGCGCATCCTCTCGACGATAGTTTGTGCAAAAGACTTTTTGACGAAGCGACCAATAGGCTTAGTTCTGAAGGCCATTCGGTAACGATCATTGATCTGTACAAGGATGGCTTTAATCCAGTTTTAAGCAAAGATGAACGCGAACAATATTTCGATGACGAGTTTATTCCTGAGGAATTAAAACACTACCAATCCGAGCTCATGAAGGCAGACACTTTGTTGTTCTGCTTCCCGACCTGGTGCTTAGGACCACCCGCAATTTTAAAAGGTTTTTTTGACCGTTTGATGAAACCAGGCGTCTCATTTATCGTTCTACCGTCCGGTGACCTCGCACCGAATTTAACCCACATAGAACGCGTTATTGCGCTAGTCACTTATGGTCGAGCGAGGCCGATATTGTTTTGGTTTGGTGATCCGCCACGGAAAATGATGACCCGATACCTTAAGTGGTTTGTTTCAAAAACAGCAAAGATTCACTACCTACCAGTGTATAATTTACACAAGCCAAGTGAACTTAAAATTAAAAAAGCGATAGAAAAAGTGCGTAAGGCCGTCTCATCAAAAACACGACTTAGCTAACTCGCCTGATAATGGAAACAGGCGAGGCGGTCGGCTGGAAAAGACCGGGGCTCCGCCACACCCGCTCGCATAACGGATAGATTATGAGTGTGATGCGAATTTGGAATGAAGCGAGGGAATTTCCCTCGCATCACGCCGCGATTAGATCCGGCTGTGGCAAGAGTGGCGAATTTGCATCGAACATCTCCCCATCCCTCAAACAGAACGCCGGCGTGAGAAGTTTCTCGGTCGGCACCTCTACATGACTGTTGTCAACAAACGTCCAATTACCATTTTCGATATTTAAAACGCTAATATCTGCACCCATTCCAGGTACCAGTGACCCTATCTCGGAACCCATACCAAGCATGGTCGCGCAATTACTTGTAACCATAGGCACGAGTTGTTCAATTGACACCCCTAGCGCCAGCAACTCACTCATTGCATGGCAAAGTGAAAACTGCGCTTTCCCAGCAAATAGGTGCATTTCATCGTCAGGATGCTCCGAGGGTGTACCAGGTTCAGGCAGAATGCTTGTATTATAACCGTGCATGTCAGCCCCAAGGGTATGTGGCAGAACACCCGCGTCTAACACTTTTTTCGCCATGTCGAAGCTAAAGTGTGAACCGTGACCAACATCGATTTTAAGGCCCTTCTCAAGTGCAGCCTCTATAATTGGATGTATTTCTCCGGCTACGTTGACAAAACCCCCCGGATGGCGCGTGAAGGGATGCGCCAAGATATCACCTGGCCGTAGAAGCTTAACCGTTTCCGCCAAGATTTGATCAACATCGTATTCATACTTTGGTTTATCTGGCCTGCCCCATAACTGCCCAAAGTGGATGTAAACCGGCAGGTCGAGCTCTTCGCCCGCCTCAACCGCTAATTTTAATACGTCAAGGCCCCACCGCTCAAAGCCTCCGATTTCGGCATGGGCTTTGATCCCCTTAACGAGGTCTGAATTTTCTCTCGCAGATTTTATCGTTGCAGGGACATCCACCCCATCGGGCGCATACAAATATGGGTAATAGTGCCCTTCAAGACCTCCAACAACATAGATGGAGATGAAAGCAAGAACTCGTGACTTCGCAGGTTTGGCGATAAAGTTCCTGAAGGCTGGAAATGTCATACAGCTGGGGCCTCCTTGATCAACAAGGGTGGTTACACCTGAGTAAACACCAGCCATGTCAGGGTCTAATCCAAACCGGCCGCTGACATGTTGGAAGACATGTGCGTGGCTATCGATCATCCCAGGAATAACAAGTTTACCCGCCACATTCACCGATTGACTTGCTCCAGAAAGCTCCTCACCGATCCGCGCGACCTTCCCATTGGTGATCCCTATGTCAAGGGTCGAGTCAATGCCTTGGGCAGGATCAATAACCCGCCCGCCTTTTAAAATTAGATCAAAAGTTGTTTGTTCAATCATGACGTACATTTTCCATCTTAGACTTAACCTGAGTTAGCGAGACTAACGAGCACATCGGCAAGCACTTTGGCACCAACACCTAAATCGCAAGCCGTCGCATTCTCCGCTTCATTATGGCTTATTCCCTTTTCGCATGGCACAAAAATCATGCCCGTTGGGCAAAAGTAAGACAACTGCCTGGCGTCGTGCCCAGCAGCTGACAACATTTTTTTGTGTGAAACACCCAACGCTTTGCTCGCACACTCGATCTCATTAATTACGTTATCGTCGAACGCGATCGTGTCTGACGACGCAATACGCCAAGCTTTTATCTCGCAAATATCTGACATTCCCTCACAAATATTTTCGGTTTTCGACGCTAGTTCTTCAAGATACGTAGAGTTCGGGTGCCGAATGTCCACCGAAAAAACTACATCACTTGCCAAAACGGAAGGAACATTTGGTTCAATTTTCATCATGCCAACTGTAAATTTTGTATCTGGATCGCCAGTTATTTCCTCATACAACCGCGTGACAACAGCAGCGGCCCATTGAAGCGCATCCCTGCGTGCTTCCGGGGGCGTTGTGCCGGCGTGCGCCTCCTCCCCAGACACACGAACTCTCATTCTGCGGACCCCCTGTATTCCCGTGACCACACCGATGCTGAGTTTTTCGGCCTCAAGTACAGGACCCTGTTCGATGTGATTTTCGACAAACGCAAAAACTGGCGTTTTGAACTCTCGAAAAGATGCATTTGGCGAAGCCGCGAGCGCCGCCGGAAGAGCTGCCGCCACACTTACACCCTCGGTATCAACGATCCCTAGCATATCTCCTAATTCGCGGACCCCAACATAAGCCTCCGATCCCATCATGCCCGGAGCAAACCGCGATCCCTCCTCATTTAACCAAACCGCAACCTCTATCGGACGTTTGACGGTGACACCGGAGGCGATTATTGCTTCCAATGCCTCGAACCCTGCAATCACCCCGTAGCTGCCATCGAATTTTCCTCCAGTAGGCTGGCTATCGATGTGTGATCCAGTCATTACAGGCGCCATCTGGCTCGCAGTACCGTTGAGACGAAAAAAAAGATTTCCAATTTGATCGACAAAAGTTATGAGCCTAAGTCTTTCAGACCATGAAAGGAGTAATTTCCTTGCCTCTATTTCCTCGGATGATAGAGCCTGCCTATTTACCCCCCCTTTCGGCGTCGCCCCAATCTGGGCTAACAACATTTGATTTTGCCACAGCCGATTTTCGTCAACAAAATTCGACGGTTTTTGGTTTTGAGACATGTTGAACCGTTTATCCTTAATTTTACTAATTTTACTCTGACCTCAGTGTTCGTTACAGGTCAAAATTTGAGCAAAGGTGCCTAAATAGTGCCCAAATATCCCCAGCTTACATAAATTACTCACAGAGATTTGGCTGATCGACGATTGGGCGCTTGCTTTGCTTTTACGCCGCAGGCTAACTTGATGTAATGCTAGTTTCCCGTTTATTGCAAAATGCCTTTAATTAAATTGTGGTATTTATGAAATGGCATAGTTTTTGCATTACTATCCTTGTTCCAGCTTATTGTTAGATGAGTAGTTAAAACCTATCAGGAGTGATCAATGACGAAGAAAACTCAAAAAGGCCTGAATCGGCGGCAGGTTCTCAAGGGAACCAGCATAGGCATGGCATCCATCCTTGCCAGTGGCATTGCACCGATGGCATTCGCGAAAAAAATGCGCGAGATAACATTCACCCAATCATGGATACCTAACGGCGGAAGCGCGTGGATCTATACAACTGCGGCGAAAGGGTTTTTCGAAAAACGCGGAATTAAAGCGCAGATTTCCCGCGGTTTCGGATCAACAGCTTCAGCACAAGCGATTGGTCAGGGCAAATTTGACTTCGGTATTTCGTCTGCCCCCACCGCATCCCTCCAAACCGTGCGCGGCATGAAATTGGCTTATCTCGCATGCTGCAGCTACAGCTCCGCAATGGGGGTAGTCTTTTTGAAAGACTCCGGGATCAAATCTCCAAAAGACCTTGAAGGAAAGAAATGCGGCTCCGTAGTAAAATCAGGCGAGTACCCGTTCCTTCCGCTTTTTGGCCAAAAGGCAGGTTTCGATTGGTCAAAGGTAAATGTCGTACAGGTGGATAACAAAATCCGCACAGGCGTCATGCTCCAGAAAAAAGTGGACTTTATCTCTTGTTTTGCATCCTCAGTTGTTCCGGATGTTGTAACAAAAGGTTACGACGTAGGTACTTTTCTTTACAAGGATTTCGACATGCCATTCTACGGGTACATGTTGATCACGCAACCCGAGATGGTCGCGAAGGAGAAGGCGCTTTGCGCTGATGTTACAGAAGCAATCGCTGAGGGAATGCGTTATTACATGCAGAACCATGACGAGGCAGCAGATATATTCTTTAAGGCCGTACCAGAGGCGGGAATGACCTCTTCGAAGAAGAAAAAGTTCCAAGTCGAAATCGACCTTTACACCCACATAATGACGACACCAGAAATTTCGTCGACGGGTTTAGGTAGCGTCGACATGGGCAAATATCAGAATATGGTGGACATCGTTGTAAAGAATCTTGGCAAACCTGGTGATGCCGCCCCTGACCTGAGCAAGATCATGCACCTCGACCAAATGATCGATAACAAGTATGTCATAAAAGGCGCGGAGTTAGAGAACATCAAAAAACTTGGTGCTCCCGGAGCAAGTGCCTTAGGCTAAACGCAGATTTTGTTTGTGTCGCTAACGCTATTGGTAAGGACGTATGTATTCGATCAATCCTAATTTTAAATGTGTGATGGTCTTTCAATGTTAGATCAAGCAACGTCAAGATCGGATGCATACGTCCACGCCGATGGTGTTCAAAAAATATTCAACCCGGGGCCGAAGCAAACCTTGGCTGTAGATGGAATAGACTGCAGGGTTAAAGAGGGTGAATTTGTCTCACTATTAGGGCCAAGCGGCTGCGGAAAAAGCACACTTCTAATGATGATTGCAGGCCTTGAGACACCCACCAAAGGTGGTGTTTTCGTAGGTGGCGCCCCGATGCAAAAACCACGCGAAGACATTGGCCTAATGTTCCAAGACTCCACATTGCTACCGTGGAAGTCGTCTATCGAAAACGTAATGTTTCCGATTCGGATCCTACGCCGTGACAGGAAAGAGTACGAAGAAAAGGCGAAGGAATTATTAAAGCGTGTCGGCCTTGATCAATTTCTAGACAAGAAACCTGCGCAGCTATCCGGCGGCATGAGGCAACGCGTCGCTATTTGCAGAGCACTTATATATGATCCCGATGTCCTCCTTATGGATGAACCATTTAGCGCTCTTGACGCGATCACAAGAGATGAGATGAACCAAGTATTGATGAACTTATGGCAGGATTTTAAGAAAACAGGGTTATTTGTTACACACAGTATAAGAGAAGCGGTTTTTCTCTCGGATCGAGTTTTGGTTATGAGTGCTCGTCCAGGAACAATCATTGAGGACCTAGAGGTTCCTTTCCCAAGACCGAGAGACTTCTCCCTGGTCGAGACGCCAGAATTCAACGAAATTTGTGGCTACCTCCGGGGGAAAATTGACGCTCAGCATTGAAGCTCGATTAATAACAAATGAACTTAAGTATAATTTCTCAAGCAAGGCGCTCTTCATTTCCAACACTACTATTTTCATTACTGCCAGTTTTACTTTTCGGAACCGTGCTTTCGTTTTGGGAATTTGTAGTTTGGTATACGGATTATCCAAAATCGATTTTGCCACGCCCGAGCGCAATAGCATTGGCCATTTTTGATAACTGGGACCTGCTTACTTCAAATATTATCCCCACAGCATCCGTTGCATTAGGCGGTTTTTTGATAGCGACCCTGGTAGGTCTGACCCTCTCATTACTAATGGCCTATTCCACTTGGACGAAAGACGCACTTTATCCAAATATCGTCGGCTTCCAGATTGTGCCAAAAATTGCTTGGGCGCCACTTTTCGTTCTTTGGCTGGGTATAGAATTCCAGTCCCGTCTTGGTTTCGCCGTCTTTATAAGCATTTTTCCTATTATTATCAGCATGACTGCAGGACTAAAAAATACCGATCCGACCTTAATACGTTTGTGCGATTCTCTCACGGCAACAAAATTACAAACCCTGTTTTTAGTCAGGTTTCCGTTCGCGCTTCCCTACTTAATTAGTGCCATGAAGATGAGTATTACCCTCGCAATGATAGGCGTAATCGTCGGCGAGTTTATAACCTCGCAAGAGGGGCTTGGGTTCCTTATTCTAGTTGCCTTTGGAAAGTTAGAAACAGACCTAATGCTCGCATCAGTCCTTTTTCTTTGCGCAGTCGGTCTTTTTTTCTACTCAATTATTGCCTTCGCCAGCTATAGATTAGAGATCTGGTTTGGAAATAAGAAATAAAATGGATTTCATTTTAAATCAGCTGAGAAATAGAGCAGAACTCAGTCCAAGACGGATCATTCTGCCGTTATTGTTTTTGTCATGCGTCATTTATTTATGGCAGTACGCGGTCGACCAAAAAGTCGTACCGGTAATAATTCTGCCCCCACCTATGGATGTCGTGCACGTCATTACTCAAAATCGGGATTTCATGATTGGGCACGCAGTAAGTACCCTTTATGAGTGTTTCATTGCCTTTCTTTGTGCCACTCTTCTAGGTTTATCTGTTTCGTCACTTATCACAATTTCGTACATCGCACGTAAAGCCGTCTATCCAAACTTGGTGTTATTCCAACTTATACCCGTTATCGCTTTGGCTCCCTTGTTTATTTTATGGTTCGGTGTGGGTACAGAGGCGCGCGTTGCCTATGGCATATGCCTTGCTATTTTTCCTATCGTCGTTTCATCCTCTACTGGCCTTTTAAATACCGGGGATACATACCTAAAGCTTTGTAGTTCCCTTACCGCCAGCCGGTGGCAAACATTTTCACAAGTTAGGCTCCCGTTTGCCCTACCCCTAATATTTACTGGCCTAAGGATCGGTTTAACGCTGACAATTATTGGAGTTGTCGTAGGGGAATTTGTTACCGCTCAGCAAGGTATTGGTTATCTTATTAGCTTCGCCGCCTCCGGATTGGAGACAGCGATAGCACTTGCAGCTATTAGCTTTTTACTTTTTGTCGGATTAATCCTTTTTACTGGATTGGTTGTTGTTGAATTTACACTTCTTCGAATGTTTTCAGGGCAGAGTGGTCAATAAAGCAACCGCTAAAAACCGCCGGAGGCTGATATCACTGATAATTTCGATGCTCTACATGAGCAAACAAACACAATCTGGATGGGGCAAAATACTAATCACCTCCCGACACACCCTTTGGTCGAGGAAGCCCTTTTGCATGCTGTTCGAGAACAGACATTCAATTTGTACGCACCACCTTCCGGTATGGAAGAGCTCAAGGAACTTGTATTGGATGACATTTCAGGTGCGTCTAAACGTTCTGACAAAACCGGCGTTTTGATTACCGACGGCGCCGTAGAAGGGCTTTACTTAACATCGAAAAGATTGAGCGACGAGCACACGACCTTCATTACCTCTGATCCGACCTGGGTATGGCCGCTAAAGTTCAGCGCAAATGAAGGCGCGAAAATTGTAAGGCTGCCCATATACAATGACCGAAATAACTTCAAAATTTTAGCTGAACAATTAAAAGAGGAACTGGAGCGGGCAGGAAAAAGCGTTCTCTACTTAGTTGACCCGCTCAATCCTCTCGGATCGTCATACAATGAGGCTGAAATTACTGAAATTGCTTCTTTAGCCAGAGACAATGACACAATAGTGATCCATGACTGTACTTATCGGGACTTTGCTTTCGAACATTTTTTGATCAGGGACTTTTATCCAGAGAAAACGATAACGACATATAGTTTTAGCAAATGGCTGGGAATAGCCGGCTTAAGGACCGGCGCAATCATTGTCGACGAGCCATTACTCAGTTTTCTTATCGACGATCAACCTAACATTCTAGGCTCTAATATCGTCGGACAAATCGCAGCAATTGCTGCATTCAAGGTGAAAACGGAATGGGTTACACACATTAATTCCGTACAGCGCCGCAACCAGGAAAGAATAAAATCGACCTTTGACTTGTTCGAGGGTTTCAATCCAATTGTCTATCCTTCAAACGGAAATTTCATATCGATTGATTGCACAGAAAGTCCTTTACGAGCAAATTATGTGGCAGAAAAATTACTGCAAAAGAACATATTTGTGAGGACCTCGGATTATCATAGTGATGTTTTGAAGGATACTTTTTTGAAAATCTCAACGACCGTACCCGAAAAATGGGCTGATCAGCTATGTCATGAACTCCATGAGATACTGCCTCGATAAGGTCCGAGTGCATGCATTAACTCCGCAAAAGGGAAAAAAATCCGATGGAATTAGGCCTTAAAGATAAATCTATAATCGTGACTGCCGCCAGCGGCGGGCTCGGTTTTTCTATTGCCAAAATGTTCGTTGAGGAAGGCGCAAACGTTTGCTTATCCGGCAGGAACCCGGAACGTGTCGACGACGCGGTGCAGCGTTTGAGCGAAATGTCCCTCGGCAGTGTAAAAGGCTACGTTTGCGATGTTACCGATCCGTCTCAGTCTATAGAAATGATTAATGACGTTGCAACCAACTTTGGGCTTGATGTTTTGGTTGCAAATTCTCCTGGTGCCGCGACAGCACCTTTTCTTGAAATGACGGACGACATGTGGAGAGATGCAGCAGAAGCGAAGGTATTCGCCCAAATCAGGCTTGCGAGAGAGGCCTTTGGAATTATGAAATCATCAGGCAAAGGCGGGAGAATACTTTTTATGGCGGGGACCCATGGGCGGCAACCGCATGCTCACGCAATTACGGCAGGATTTTCAAATGCGTCTTTACAGAACATAAGTAAAGCGCTCTCTGAAGAAGGGGGACCATATAATATTCTGTGTAACGCTATAAATCCTGGTCCGTTTGCAACCGAGAGAATGGTGTATCTCGCGGAAGAAAAATCCCGCGATGACAATATTCCGCTCGAGGAAGCTACCGCAATTCTAACCGCGGAGACCGTGTTAAAAAGATATGGCGAACCAGAGGAATTAGCAGCTGCGGTTGTGTTCCTAGCATCTAATAAAGCTACCTATATCACAGGAGCCACCTTTGATATCGATGGCGGCCAAGTGAAAGCACTCTGATAATGGATAATATTGATGCGAAGGGCACTCAACTATATGCAGAAGAGGTTGGTTGCGGCGATCCGGTGATTTTTGTCCATGAGTTTGCAGATAATATTAAAAGTTGGTCTCCACAAATCTCGGCACTCTCACGGCGCTTCCGCTGCATTGCTTTTAATGCAAGGGGTTATCCACCGTCTGGAGTTCCAGATAACCCGCAATTATATTCCCAAGAAATTGCGGCGCGGGACATAAACTCAGTTCTCAGAGGCTACGCGCTCGACTCTGCACACATTGTTGGATGCTCGATGGGAGCATTCGCTGCACTCCACCATGCTATTTTGTTTCCCGACGCAACTAAGTCCATAACGCTCATATCCTGCGGCTATGGGGCGGCAAAAGACCAGGAGGCAGCGTATTCTGAGGAAGCGCAGGTATTGGCCGCGAAATATTCGGAGCTAGGTTCAGTCAAAATGGCGGAACACTATGCGAATGGAGCTTTTCGGCAGCAGTTTAAGGCAAAAGATCCCCTTGGTTGGCGTGAGTTCAAAACAAGGTTATCACAACACTCCGAAGTAGGTGCTGCACTCACCATGAGGGGTGTTCAGGCAAAAAGACCATCTTTATACGACCTAGAAGAGGATATTAAGAGAGTAGAGGTGCCAGCATTGATTATCTTTGGCGATGAAGACGATTGGTGCATAGAACCATCTATCTTTCTGAAGCGGACCCTCCCGATGGCAGGGCTTTGTGCACTTCCCAAGACAGGGCACACCGTAAATCTTGAGGAACCCGAACTAACTAATAGGGTGATCGCTGACTTTTTAACTATGGTCGAAAACCGAAGTTGGAGCAAAAAAACGGATTATCTAGGAAAATCCGCTCTGTTATCCGGGCTTGAGTAAGCTCCAGGAGTATATAAGCATGGCAGGAAAATTAACCGAAGAAGAAGCTCGAAGATTTAAAACAGAGGGCTACGCTTATCCCTTTTTTGCTATAAGCGAAGAAGAGGCTTCTGAATGCGTTAACCGCTTAGACCAATATGATGAACCTCTCGGAGGCGAGGCTCAAAAACAACTTAAAATTAAGGGACACCTTGCGGCCCCCTGGATCGTCGAACTTGCCCATAACAAAAACATTTTGGATGCAGTTGAATCCGTTATAGGGCCAGATATCTTGCTATTTGGAACCTCTGTTTTTTCCAAAAGAGCATTCGATGAACGATTTGTTTCTTGGCATCAAGATGCAGCTTATTACGGATTGGACCCTCAAGAAGAAGTGACATGTTGGCTGGGTCTAACGGACGCAAATATCGAGAATGGATGTATGCGCGTTATGCCGAGGTCACATATTGCGCCAGATGCTGACCATGAAGAGACATACGACCCAAAGAATTTGCTTGGAAGAGGACAGACAATAAAGGGGGTGGATGAAACAAAATCCGTGTTTATGCCTGTTAAAGCCGGTGAATTCTCGATGCATCATGAGCGTACCTGGCATGCATCATCTCCAAATCCCTCACCAAACCGACGGGTTGGAATAGCTTTTTTTTATATGCCAACCCATTCAAAATCTATCATTGGCCGGCGTTCTGCAACGCTTGTGAGGGGAGTTGATAACTTCAACCATTGGGATCCGGAACCACTGCCTCGGGAGGATCTGGACCCTGTTAGCATGGATTTTTTGCGGAAAAGTTGGGCACGATACACTGACCCAGATGTCCCTCAGGCATCAATAATAAAAGCAGAGTAGTTGCAGTGGGTCTGTTTAAAAACAGGATTAGTAAGCGCGCTTTAAATAGATGCCACTTAACCTCTAGGTCGTTTTACGCCGCGAAAACGAATATGAAATTGTGTGGCAACCTAAATCACCACCGCACCGACCTTCTCAACGACTTCAAACAGTTCCTTGTTACGATCTTTCATAGCCGGAACGAGAGATCTCGCCTCCTCTAAAACTGCGTCGGCGTCGAAAGCCGATATCTTGCCACCTTCCACCAGAACGGATCCACCGACAATTACGGTGTCGACACCAGCACCTGTCTCAGACTGAACAAACTGATAAATCGGGTCGTTCAATGGAGCCCAACAAGGTTGGGTAAGGTCATAAAGAACAAGATCAGCCTTTTTCCCAACCGTTAATGAACCAAAGTCTCCACTGCTGAACATAGCGGTTGCACCACCTACAGTACCCATTTCCAACGCCGTCTCTGCGCCAATCCATTTGGCACGGTCTTTTTCAGCGTTTCGATGTACCGCAGTTGCTAACTTCATCGCCCTATGAATTGATTGGTCTCCACTGCTGCAAGAGCCATCGCTACCTAAACCCACATTAACACCTCGAGCAATCATTTCGGGAATTGGTGCTCTGCCACTTCCGGTGAGAAAGTTGCTTTCGGGGTTATGAACAACACTCGCGCCTTTATCGGCCATAAGTTGAATATCTGCCTCATTAATCCAAATTGTATGAGCACAACTTAGCTTTGGCGAGAGTAGGCCGATTGCATCAAGGTGACGGACAGTGGTTGTCTTGTATCTTTCAAATGCAATTTGGGATTGGACCTCTGTTTCCAAAAGATGACAGTGCGTTCCCACATTATGAGTCTCGCCGAGTTCGACACACATTTCGAGCAAATCGTCACTGCAACGCATTGGGTTAGATGGCGCTGGGCCAATGCTTATTCTTCCCGAGTCACCATGCCAAAGCTCTATAGAGGATACGCAGAGTTCTTTAATCCGACCCAAGGTATCGGGTGCATAGGGGTTTAAGCGTTGAACCTCTGCCTGCAGTGATAATGGTAGTTCCCCATTCTCTGGCAAAATATCGGTGTATTCACCATCAAAAACCCTCAACGCGAGATGTGCGCGTATACCGGCGTCACGGTAGGCTAAAACGGCTGCCTCTACATCCTCCTCTGTGAAAGCCTGCTCTGGGAAATGGTCAAGCGCCGCAGTCGTCCCACTGAGCAGTAGCTCAATCGAATTAAGCATCGTGCTTATATAAACTTCACGTGGCGTACGGTTTGCCGTGTACGCTTGAAATAGCCACATACAGGCTCGGTGGTTTAACAAATCATATGCGCCATGCACCACGCTCAATGGGGAATGAGTATGCGCGTTTACTAGTCCCGGCATTACCAAACGGTCTTTGCCCTCGATAATCTTATCCAGACCCTCATATTTTTCGCTTGGAGGTGATCCAATAGCGGAGATTAGACCATCCTCAATCAGAATATCGGCTGTTGAGATAGCCCATTGTTCAAAATCCTTGGAGGCAATCATTGCCCCCTTTATAAGGACCCGCTGTTTTTGAGATCGCGCTGACATGGTCAGGTCATAATCTTCAATAATTTAATTGCCAAATATTAAACCAGGAAGCCATAGAGCCGTTGCGGGAAAAAACGCAACGATGAAAAGAACAATTAATTGGCAAATTATAAAAGGTATGACGCCTTTAAACATCGAAACGAGCTTGATCTCCGGAGGTGCAATTGCTCTGAGGTAATATATCGAGGGGGCAACAGGCGGCGTCAGGTACGATGTCTGAATTACCACACAAACCATTATTCCGAACCAAATTGGATCGATCTCAGCAGCACGGATCAGAGGGGTAAAAATTGGCATGCATATTAAAACGATTGCCACCCAATCTAATATAAATCCGAGCAAAAAGATTGCGCCAAGCATGAGTATTATAAGTTGGGTTTTCGATGGATTGAATGTAGCAAGAAACTCTCTGATCAAGTCGTTACCGCCATTTACTAAAAAAATGCTGGAAAACATGACCCCGCCCATAACGGCGAACATTACCATTGCGTTGATTTTTATAGATCTCGTGAGAACATCTCTTGCAACTTCAAGTGAAAATTGACCGTATGCAAAGATTAATAAAACCGCCCCGAGAGCACCGACTGCTGCAGCCTCGGTTGGTGACGCAATTCCAGCTAATATTGAGCCCAACACAGCAACGACAAGCACAACAGCTGGCACAATCGCAGTCATCGTCGCTGTAAGTTTCTTACCCAGGCTCACATTGAACTCTCCGCCGTCTGCAACAGCAGGGGCGTCTTCGGCTCTAAGATAGCAACGAATTATGATGTAGCCCAAGAACAGAACTGTCATTATCAAGCCAGGAATAACTACCCCCGCGAACAAGTCGCCGATCGATTCCTCAACAATTGAACCGTAGACGATAACCACGACGGTTGGCGGAATGATCGTGCCAAGAGAACCACCGGCACAAATTGTTCCGGAGATTAAATCGTGTTTATATTTTTGTTTCACCATCGGCGGGATCGCCATCATTCCCACGACTGTCTCAACCGCTCCAACAACGCCAGAACAGGCAGAAAAAACGCCGCACATCGAGATCGAGGTTAGAGCAAGGCCGCCTCGAAGTTTTCCAATCCAAAGTTGAATAGCGATAAACAATCTTTCGGCGATACCCGATCGCTCGAGTGCCGCACCCATGAAAATGAATAGTGGCAGTGCAGTGAGTACATAATTCGTCGCTACGGCATGAAGATTACTAAACATTTGCGGGCCAAGCGTATCGCCAAAAAACCAGAACCCGAAAGCAAAAGAGAGCGCTATCATGCAAAAAGCAACGGGGAACCCGAGAAAAACAAGGAGGAACAGAGCGGGAAACATCCAAAGAGCAGGTATATCAAACATGATCTAAGCTCCCAACTTTCCGTCTTCTGGATCTTGGTGTTGGACCCCGAATATACCGACTACGTGCCTGATAACCTCTACAAGGGTCTGCAACACCAAGGCAAAAATCCCCAGTGTCATCGCAGAATAGAATGGCCAAATTAATGGGCCCCACGCACTCATAAGTTCAACTTCATCTGAGAGGTACGCTGACCAAGACCGCAGCAGCGCAGCCTCACCTAAAATCCAGATAGCAGGTATAAAAATAGTCGCGTAGAGCACGGCGTACATCAAGCTTTGCAACCTGCGAGGCATCATGTCGGAAAACAGGTCAATCCGAACATGGACTTTCTTTTGAAGCCCGTAGGCCCCACTCAGCATAAACAACGCGCCATGCAACATAAATGTAATGTCGAAAGCCCAAATTTGGGATGCATTAAATAAATAACGAGCCCCAACCTCATACACACATACGATAATAAGAGCAGGAAACAATAGAGCACCCAACCAAACAGTCAGTCTCACAACTTTTTCAAGTGCGAGGCAGGTGTTTTCCAATTTATGCATCCTCAACCCACCTACAATCGAGTTTAATCAACGAGACGACGGGGCTATCAAATGCGACAGCCCCGCCTTTTAGTTTCTACTTGGAAACTGCGTCTAGCACCTGATAAGAGGAATTATTTTTCCAGTCATCTTGAAATGCATAGTAGCTCTCAGCAAGCTTACCCATCCACATATTTCCTTTCTTTGCTTCAGAGGCGATCTTCTCGGCGGCCCAAGCCCGACCACCGGCGCGGATTGCTTCTTGAACTTCCTTGTCAAGCGTAACGATTTCGTTTTTCTTGCTTGCGGCAAATTCTTTCATAGCCTTCACGTTATTCACAAGGCTAACCGCATAAGAATTTATTAATACTGAATCACACACCACTTCCATTTGCTTCTGAATGTTTTTTGGAAGTTTATCCCACATGGACTTTTTCATTAACAGCTCATAAAGGGCACTCGGCGCATGCATACCTGGGATTATTATGTATTTTGCGATTTTTGCAAAACCGAGGGAGTTGTTTCCGTAGGGGTCCAGATACTCAGCTCCATCGACACCCTTTCGCTCAAGAAGCGTGAAGACCTCAGGGCCCGGAACGAGGGTTGGGCGGGCTCCAAGCTTACGCATAACCTGGGTGTTGGCCCCGGCGGTGCGATACTTAAAGCCTTTTAGGTCAGCAAGTTTCTGAATTTTCTTGTGCGAATGAGCAAATATCTCTGCACCGATAGCGCCGCAAATCAATCCCATTAGTCCCTGACTATTTCGGTAGCCGGCCCAAAGCTGCTTTCCGCCGCCAGCCAGAACCCACATAATTTTTGCATCCGATCCCATACCTCCCGGGATAGCACTTATGAATGCCGACGCAGGGCTCTGATTAATTTCAAATGCGGGGTACTGGTGTGCCAAATCCGCACGTCCATCCGCAACCGCCTTATGGCCCTCGAAGAGTCCGGCTAGAGCGCCAGAACCATAGGCTTTGATTTTCATTTCCCCATTTGTTGCAATGGCAATTTTGTTCTCAATGTCCTCCGCGAACATTTTCCACGTTACGGTTCCCTCGGGAGTTGTTGTTGTCATTTTGAGGTTATACTTGGCGTCAGCCGAGGCGACTCCAGCGGACAAACATAGTACCGCTGTTGCTACAGAAAGGGTTTTTAACGCTGTTCTCATTAAACGTATCCTTTTTTGTCAAAAAAGCTCTTTGATCACTTGCAATTTGGCCACTAATCCCACCTTTTGGGTTGAAGCCTGCTGACGGGGTTAATGAGTACTTGGGAACTCATTCGACCCCCTGATGGAATATGTCCAAATGTCAGCGATAGATATCATGCAAGACCCATGCCAGGATCTTATCGACACGCCTTTTTAAGAAAATTATTTTTTGTAATAGAGCGAATCAGCGGAAACAAACATCGTGAGCAAAGAGCTTACTCAGAGGTACACCCAAAAAGGGTGTTATAAATTTTGCAGTTATATGCCTATTTTTTGTGCTATTTTAAAATTTGCCTATTTTTTTTGCAGCCAATCATAGGGCTTGAAGGTAGAATTGGTGAAAATATATCGGATCGAGCTTCATATCGAAAGAATAGGTCGCGTCGCACTCGAAACTAGATTTCATTGTAAGTGTCACCACTGTTTCGACTAATTTTTTCGTAGCCCGAGAGAGCTTAACTACTTTGTTGAGCTGCAAAAAAAAAATATTATGTCACTCATCTGTGTGATCATTTTGTTTGATTTCTGGAGGGAAGGCTACTCGTTGTGGATATGATTCCGTCTATAGACCTTGGGCTATTTATCAAAGGGTCTGCGCGAGATCGTAGAAACGTAGTGGACGGGGTGTCGCAGGTGATGGGGGAAACTGGCTTTTTCTTCGTAACCGGTCACGGCGTAGCCACCAACCTAATTGAAAAAACACGGCGCACTGCGCTAGATTTTTTCAGCAAACCGCTGGCCGAGAAGTTGCTCTCCAGTCATCCATCTGGGAGCCTAAACCGCGGTTATACGCCGTACGCTGGAGAGAGCAATGCCAATTCCTCTGGTCGCGGCAGCGTTGCTGATATGAGGGAGGGATTTATTTTTGGTCCTTTTGACACGCCTCAAGACCTCCCCGAAAGCGATATGTCCTTGTACGCCTATGAACCAAATATTTGGCCAACCGAATTCAACGAGATGGCGGCAGTGATGGAGGAATATTACCGGCATTTAGCTGAATTAAACAAAACACTTTTGTCGATTTTCGCGAATGTACTTGGCTTGGAAACGTCGTTTTTTGAGCAAATGTTTGATCGCCACTCCTCCACAGTCAGACTCCTCCACTATCCGCCACAGACAAGTAAACCTGCGGATGGACAATTAAGATGTGGTGCACACACTGATTTTGGCATTCATACAATCTTACTAGCGGACAATGCACCAACAGGATTGCAGGTCTGTGATAATACTGAACGTTGGATTGATGTTGTGCCGCCTCCAAACTCGTTTGTAATAAACATCGGCGATATGATGAAAATGTGGACTAATGATCGTTGGGCCTCAACTTTGCATAGAGTAAGAAATCCTATCGAAGATGAATGTATAAAGTCGAGGCTTTCAATTGCTTTTTTTACCTACCCAAACCCTGACGCAATTATTAAGTGTCTGCCAACATGTTGTTCTCCAGAAAACCCACCTCGCCATCCGTCTGTAGTGGCTGGGGAATACAGACGAACGAAAATAAATGCTATTACAACGGAAACTCTGGATGTCTCTTGAGGCGCCAGTAAATTTTGGAATACTAGGCGAAATATCCGGCCTCTCGCTCACGAGGAATTTAAATGACCACAAAAGTTAAAGGACCTGCCTCAAAAAAAGGTATTGGCGCTTCATTATCCCGTCAGGAGGACGACCGTTACCTAAATGGCCGCGGGAAATTTGTTGGCGACATAAAAATGCAGGGCATGCTCGAGCTTGCATTTGTTCGTAGCCCTATTGCGCACGGAAATATAACAGGTGTCACAACACCGGAAACGCCCAAAGACCGGGTTTTTACTGCTAAATCCCTCTGTGATGTGAAAAGTATCAAAGCAGACTCAGGCTTACCCGGTTTTCGAAGCTCTCTTCAGCCAATCTTAGCCGACGAAAAAGTTCGCCACGTAGGGGAGCCTATTGTCGCTTGTTTAGCAGAAAGCCGCGCTCGAGCAGAAGATCTTTGCGAATTGGTTACAGTTGAGATTGATGAGCTGCCCGCCGTATCAGATATGAGGAAAGCGCGCGATAAAGCGGCGCCTTTAGTTCACGAGCATTGGGAAGAGAACGTCTTTCTCGAAAGTTGCGTCGAAACTGATTTTGAGGCGGCAAAAACCGACGCCGCAAGTGTTGTAAAACGTACCTTTAGGACAGCACGTCAATGCATGGCACCCATAGAAGGCCGCGGAGTAATAGCTTTATGGGATCGACATTTAGAAATGCTCACGATCCACTCCGCAACACAAATACCTCACATTATCCGCACCGGTCTCGCCGGTTGTTTGGGACTTGATCACGGGCAAGTGCGGATAATCGCGCCAGACGTAGGCGGCGGATTCGGCTTCAAAAGCCAATTGCTGAGTGAAGAAGTCTGTGCAGCCTGGATTGCGATGCATTTGGACAGACCCATTCGTTGGTTAGAAGACAGAAGAGAACATCTCAGTGGTACAGCGAATTGTAGAGAACACTACTACGAGATTACGGGTTACGCCGGCACAGATGGGGAACTGTTGGCCGTCGACTGCGAAGCAATTGTTGATGCTGGAGCCTATTCCACATACCCTTTCTCCGCCTGCCTCGAGTCTGCGCAGATAGCTAGTATCTTGCCCGGACCTTACCGCCTAAAGGGTTATCGTTGTAAGACATGGTCGGTTTCGACGAATAAGCCCCCTCTTCTGCCATATCGTGGGGTCGCCAGAACCGGCGTCTGTTTCGCCATAGAATTGCTTTTAGATGCCCTTGCGAGAGACCTTGGCATTACGCCTGAGGAAATTCGACGAAAGAACCTCGTGACGCCCGAGGCAATGCCATTTGTCAATATAACGAACAAATATTTCGATAGTGGTGACTACCCTAAGGCGTTGTCCAAGGCTTTAGAGGCGATCGATATCAATTCCATCCGAAAAGAAAAGGCCAGCCAAAGCGGCGACAAATTAACTGGCGTTGGATTGTCGATATTTTGCGAACAAGGAGCCCATGGGACATCGGTGTATCACGGTTGGGGAATTCCAATGGTTCCAGGCTTCGAGCAAGCGGGTGCACGGCTGACACCAGATGGCGGCCTTGAGTTACGTGTCGGTGTTCATAGCCATGGACAGGGGTTAGAGACAACGCTCGCCCAGATCGCCTATGACGAAATCGGCGTCGATCCGAAGAAAGTAAAGGTTGTTCACGGCGATACAGCCTACACGCCATACTCGACGGGAACCTGGGGCTCTCGGTGCATAGTCATGGCGGGAGGAGCAGTCGGTGCGGCTAGTGCGGCACTCGGCGACCGGATTAAACATATCGCGGCTCATCTGCTCCAATGCGGTCGTGAAGATATAACTTTAGAAGACGGCATGGCGCATGCTGGAAAAAGCTCTGTATCAATCGAAGAAGTTGCAAAGACTTGGTATCTCAAACCGCAACAACTGCCCGATGATGTTGACCCCCGAGGCCTAGAGGTGACCGAGGGCTACAAAACTGTCCAAGATACCGGGACGTTTTCTTACGCTTGCCATGCGGTCAAAGTGGCGGTTGATATAAAATCAGGAAACATTGAATTACTTGACTACGTGATCGTCGAGGACGCAGGAACAATGATTAATCCTATGATTGTTGATGGGCAGGTAGTTGGCGGCACCGTTCAAGGAATTGGAACTGCACTTTTTGAGGAGATGCCCTTCGATTATTCGGGGCAACCTCTCGCATCAACTCTTGCCGATTACCACCTCCCTGTCGCAGGCGATATTCCGCCCGTAAGGATTACACACATGGAGACACCCTCGCCCCTCAGCAGGTTTGGACAAAAGGGTATTGGCGAGAGTGGCGCTATTGGCCCTCCTGCTGCAATCGCGAATGCCGTTAACGATGCGTTAAGTCCACTTGGCGTCGAGGTCAGTGAAATACCAATGACGCCCGAACGTGTGCTTTCGGTCATTAAACAGAGTGAAAGGAAACAGGTGGCATGAAAGCGGCCGCTTTTGATTTCAGTCGAGCTAGCGACATCAACGAGTTAACCGCCCTTAAAGAGGGAGAAAAATTCGTGGCCGGCAACCAGTCTCTGGGACCTATGATGAATTTGCGGTTGGTCCGAGCGAATCGGTTGGTAGACATAGCAACGCTTCCCGCGTTGCGCAAAGCGAATGAGCATTCTAACCACGTTGAATTTGGCGCTGCGGTGACCCATGCAGAAATTGAAGATGGCGAAACACCGGATCCAGCGAATGGTTGGATGAAAAAAGCTGCAGCTAATATCGCTCATAGGGCTGTCCGCAACCGGGGAACTATCGGCGGCAGTTTAGCTCATGCAGACCCCGCGGCAGACTGGGTCATTGTCTTAACAGGGCTTGATGCAAAGGTGGCGTTAATAGGGCCGGATGGAGAACGCAAGGTCAATATAGAGGATTTTATAACGGGTCCTTACACGACAGTGCTTAAAGAGAATGAATTTATCGCGAGTGTTGAAGTTCCAAAACGCCCAACATCCGCATGTTGGGGATACTGGAAATTTATGCGTCAAGTCGGTGAGTTTGCAAAGGCCAGCGCGACCGTTTTGATTGACCAAGAAAATGGTTTTTACCGTTGTGCGCTCGGTGCTTTAGAAGGTCCCCCTCTCGTCCTACCTCGACCGCTCGATATTATTGAGGGGGATCTCGGCCCAAAAAAAGCAGTGGAGGATGCCCTCTCCGTTCGAAAGATTGCGTCTTATGACATGCATGTCGCAGCTCTAGAGCGAGCGCTAGAACAAGCCAAAGAAGGGTTGAGACTATGAATACAGCCAGCACTACCATCACAATGAGTATTAATGGGCGCGAGGTCAGCGGCAATGCAGAACCACGCACACACCTGGCTGACTTTCTTCGTGAAGAACTTTTACTTACAGGCACACATTTAGGTTGTGAGCAAGGGGTTTGCGGGGCGTGCACACTAATGGTTGACGGCCGCCAGGTTCGCTCATGTCTTACACTCGCCGTTTCCTGCGAAAAGGCAGAAATTGAGACCGTTGAGGGATATAATCGCGACCCACTGATGGCGGAAATTAGAGATGCTTTCAAACGGCATCACGGACTTCAATGTGGATATTGCACGCCTGGAATGCTGGCGGCAGTTTATGATCTTATTCGACGTCATCCAGAGGCCGATGAAGACATTATAAGGCGCCAACTTTCCGGTAATCTTTGCAGGTGTACAGGTTATGCAGGTATCGTTGAGGCAGTAAAAGATGTGTTAGCCGGGAATACCCCGGAAGCCACTGTAACGCCTGGTCCCCGCGCGTTTATTCCGATTACTGAAGCCAAGCCTGCCACGGGCGGCGAAGAGAGTGGAGAAGTCGTTAGATTAGAAACCGGATCATCTCTATCTGACCTGCCCTCGCGGGCACAATTAAGCGAGGGCATTGAGTTAATCCGGTCACTAGACTTGGATGTATCATCCGACGCTATTTGGCAGATATTAAAAGACCCACAAAAAGTAGTCAGCTGCATCCCCGGCGCCAGTCTTACCAGTCAGACCGATCACAACCTAATACACGGAGTTTGCAAAGTGGCGGTCGGCCCAATGGCAGCCACGTTTCGCGGCTCCGCAGAGGTCTCGACAAATGACGAAGCATTATCGGGGAACGTGATAGGTAAAGGTAAAGACCGCTTGAGCCGCTCTATCTTAGAAGGTTGCCTTGATTATTCGGTTTCTGCAAATGACAACGGAGGGTCTTCTATAAAAATAAAAATGCTTTATCGGCTTTCTGGCCCTTTATCACAGTTTGGCCGCCCAGCAATTGTTGAAGAAATAGCAGACCAACTTCTGAAGCAAATCGGTGTCTCTCTCGTTGAGGCCGCGACCGGCAAGACCACCGCATCCAACTCGCATAATAGCGTAGGTGGAATATCCATTTTGCTCAAATCGTTATTGAATATCTTAAAAAAACGTTTTGACCGTAAACTTTAACTCATCATTTTTTTTGTGGCTTCAAGAGTTCTGAAACGGCAAGTGCAGTGATTTCGGTTCCGCGCCGCAAATCGTTGAGATCAAGCTTTTCGTCACTATTGTGTCCACCTGCCTCCGCTAGCGTTTTCGGTCCAGCCCCGAACAAAACAACAGGGATCCCCTTTTCGGCATAAAGGCGTGCGTCGGTGAAAAGCTTGGCGCCTACATATGGTATTGTCTCACCGGTCAGCGAAATTGCCGCACTCCTCAGGGCACCAGCTATTTCTTCCCAACCCGTCTTGTGCTCTAGGGGGGCGGCGGCCATTATTCGTTCCGCGGTGAACTCTACACCAGGATTCTTTTTAACCTCCGCTTTAATTAGACTTGTAATCTGTTCTTGCACAGCGTCAGCAGACTCTCCCGGCACAATCCGACGATCAATACGAAATGAAATTTTGTCCGGTACCACATTTGTATTTACGCCCCCATTTATGAGTCCAACGACGAGTGTCGGATGTTCAATTCCCGGGATATCTACCTTAATTTTTGATAACGCCTCCCGGCTAGCATATAAGGACGACAGAACTTTAGTGGTCACTTCCAGTGCATCAACCGCCCTCTCCGGCTCAGCTGCATGCCCGATTTTCCCATTTATCGTCACTTCAAGATGCAGGCAACCGTTGTGGCGCGTTATAACTGCGTGTGAAAATCCTGCGCAAATAACGTAATCGGGCGATGAGATCCCCTGCTCTAAAATCCATTGCGGACCAACTGTTCCGCCAATTTCTTCATCGTAAGTAAAATGAAGTTCGACTGTTCCCGCGAGTTTTCGACCTTTACTCTGCGCTTCCTTCAAAGCAAGAAGCGCCCACGTATATCCTGCCAAATCGGACTTGGAAACAGCGACGCCACGCCCAAACATCTTTCGTTGACCGCCCTCTATCACGATTTCGGCTCCGTAAGGGTCGTATTGCCACCCAGAGCCCGGGGGAACTACGTCGCCATGAGCATTTAGTGCTATCGTTGGGCCATCCCCGAATTTGTGCCGAACAATAATATTTGTCACCGACTGCATTCCAGCGGCCTTTACCGTAGCATCCGGCACGGGATGTTCTTCCACTTCAAAGTCAAGATTACGAAGAAGTTTTGCAAGTAACTTTGAATGTGCTGCGCAATCCCCCGGCGGATTATCTGTCGGTGATTTTACAAGTGCGGCAAGAAACTCTTCCTGACGTTCCTGTTGTGAATTCAAAAAATCGGAAATTACGTCTTTCATGTCTTATTCTTAAAGTAAGTAAATTTATATAATTCAATACCTAATAAGAAACCTATTTTAAAAAAATGGGCCGGGCCCCGTTTGAAACTCAATACTCGCATCCGTATTTTTAGGGACAGGTGGTGGCATCTCTTGTATCGAGTGGACCGATCTCCCTTTCCCTCGCGCAGCATCGTTCAACACCCGGTCCCGCATTACAAACTCCCCACGAACCAGAGTGTGTACGGGCACACCTTTTACCGGGCGACCATCCCAGGGTGTAATTTTTGCTCGAGAATGAAGCGATGCATCGGAAATAATAGCCTCTCTATCGAGATCAACCACTACAATATCCGCTTCTGTTCCAACTTGGAGGGTGCCTTTCCGAGGATACAGTCCCCAACGATGGGCAGGATTAAATGCGGTCCACCTCACATAATCACAAATAGTAATGCGACCAGCGGCAACTTCGCTCAGCATAAGAGGCATCTGCGTTTCAACGCCCGGAAAACCGCAATCACAAGTCCAAATACTCTCTCTTTCCTTTTCTTCAGGGATATGAGGTGCGTGATCGGTAGCAATCATATCTATCGTGCCATCCAACAAGGCCTCCCACAAAGATGCCTTATGATGAGGTTCTCTGACAGGTGGGTTGACCCTGATCACACCTCTGCAACGACGGTAATCGTCGGTGTCGAGCATGAGGTAATGCGGACAAGTTTCACCGCTGATATCTACTCCTCTCGCTTTAGCCTCACGCAAAGGTCGAAGTTCGTCCTCCGAAGAAATATGAAGAATATGAATCCGTGCTCCAGTCCACTCCGATAACACAGCAGCGCGACCTACGGCCTCAATAGCAACGACTGCGGGCCGCGCCGCCAAATGAGCAAGAGGGTCAGTCCGACCTGCGGCTTCTAGCCGGAGTTGACGGCGCGCCATGATCGAAGCCGTTTCCGCATGAAGTGCGATGCGGTACCCATGTTGCGCAACATATTCAAAACCCTCGAGCATCGCACCTGTCGATGGTGCTGGAAGATCGCCGAAGGTATTACCCATGAAGCATTTGAAACCGATAATCCCGCCAGCAATAAGGTCCGGCAAATCTTCAAGGTTTTCCTCTGACAAAAGACCGTAAATCCCAAAATCTACGTGGGCTTTTTCCGCGGCAAGTTGATGTTTTTGTCGCAGAGTTTCTGCCGTCCCTGTTGGCGGATTTACATTAGGCATTTCAAACACTGTTGTAACACCACCCATCGCCGCTGCCGCGGTACCGGAACCCCAGTCTTCTTTATGGGTGTAACCCGGCTCCCTAAAATGAACATGTGAGTCTATTGCCCCGGGAAGCACGTGCATACCAGTTGCATCAAGTGTTTCTGCCGCTTTAGGCATCGCGTCGGCGGTCCCGATCGCGATTATTTTTCCGCCCTTTATAGCAATACTGGCGTCTAGTTCAGTGTCTGGTGACACTAAAGTGCCTCCAGTAATTACAAGATCAACTTCGATCGACACGACTTATAAAATCTCCGATTAAGGTTACGTAGATGCCCATCCACCATCTACCGCAAGATCCGCCCCCGTAACCTGTCGAGAGACATCACTTGCAAAAAACAAACACGCATTAGCTACGTCCGCGGCCTGAGTAATCCTCTTAAGGGCATAATCATCTGCATGCCTTTCGGCAGCCTCTTCTATAGAAATACCAAGCTGTTTGGCCATGTTAGCGCATACCTTCTCACGAAAACGCGGACCATCCACCATGCCCGGGGCTACGTAATTTACATTTATATTGTGGGGTCCAAGTTCTAAAGCAAAACTTTTGGTAACACCCCGGAGCCCCCATTTAGACGACGAATAAGCCATTCGACCAGCGCGGCCTCGCATCCCGAATGTACCTCCAACATTTATAATTTTACCGGACTTCTGCTCTATCATAGTTGATGCCACCGCGCGGATAGTGTGGAAGCATCCGCCCACGTTCAGGGAAATAATATCATCAAATTCGTCTGCAGTAGTCTCAGCACCTGTCTTCCCAATTGGTCCCGAACCCCCCGCTATATTGACCAAAATATCTATTTGCCCGCCAAAAGCCTTTTTAGCGATCTCTATTGCATTCTCACACTCAGCCGCCTCCGTGATGTCACATTTAGCGGTAACCGCCTCGAAGCCTAACGATCGAATCTCATCAGCGGCGCCATCAATAGCTGCTATGTCCCTGCCAATAAGCACCAGCCGACAGCCCTCTTCAGCAAACTTACGGGTAATATCAAAACCCATACCCTTGGCTGGGCCCGTAATAATCGCGACCTTATCCTTAAGATTCAGTTCCAATTTGTCCTCCGAATGTCTTCTTTAGGGCTATTCTGCAAAGACAGCAAATTTGCCCTTAGGTATTCCTTTTTACCAAATATCAAATTCAATATTAGTGCGGTCTTCAGTCAATGGATCTCTATTCATAGCACAACTACAACCGCCCTCTCGTGATAGTTACTAACGGGTATTCTGTTAAACTACATATCGTGAATCTGCCAATCTTTGCCTAACACATAAGACATCATGCAAAATATTCTTCGCGACGTCTGGATGCAGAACAAACCGGAGTTTTAATCAAAATCGGTTAAAACTTAGCAGTATGTTTTTGCCTCTGATCCAATCTAGGGTGGGATGCTATTTTGACTTCAACAACACAGAAGTGATGACATAAAGCTCCTCACTCGAGTGTGATTCGGCGATTTATTCCAATGTCTCTATCGAAATTCTCTAAAACCATCTCACGAAAAGCAGGATACTGGTCAGCTACCGTTTGAAGTACATTGTCTGGTGTGTCTCGTAATCGCCGACGCACAATTTCATCTGCCTCTTCTATCAGAGCGTCTTCGTCTACCGTAATCACTTTGCCATCACAAACCACCTGCATACCATTGACCCAAACCTGTTTTGTAGAGTTACCATTTTCATAATAAAGAAGGTGCCGGTAGGGGTTCCCCATGGGTTTGTGCCAAAATTGCTCTAGATTAATCACGCTAAAGTCAGCAAAAGCCCCCTTTTTAAGAACGCCAATTTTTCCTGCACAACCCATAGCTTTGGCACCCGCTAGGTAGCCTTCCCGTAAAATCGTTTTAGCGTCCGGCCATTTCTCAAAATCGGCCTCGGTTAGGCGCATCAAATAGGAGCCAAGTCTCATGCTTTCGTATAGTGCCGGCGGGCCGCAGTTTGTGCCATCTGTGCCATAAGCAACCGGAATACCCGCTTGTCGAATTTTTGAAATCGGAGCCACACCGGCCCCTAACATCGCGTTCGAAAGTGGTGAATGGACAACTGTAATACCTGCATCGAGCGCCGCTGAAATATCGTCATCGTTAGCCCAGACGAAATGCACCAGCGACGATTTTTCATTCAAAATACCAAGATCTAGCATTCGGCGAACAAAGCCGAGGCCGCCTTCAGGACGCATCACAGCCTGGGTTTTTGTTTCAAGCATGTGGGTGTGTATCCCGCACTGATAACGCCTTTGAAAGTCTCCCGTCATTTCAAGCAATTGGTCTGAACATCGCTGCGGGCCGTCCACACCTAAAATCGCCTTAACCCTTGCAATTGGAGATGTGGAGCTGACGGCCGTTTCCATAATTTCGAAATAGTTTGTTAACTCTGCAGCAGACAACCTGGATCTATTTTGCACCACGCCTCGCGGCAATTTGTCTTTATTCACTGGTATGGTGTCGACGTAGGGAAGATCTGCAAACATAGTTGCCACGATTGCTCGAATTCCAATACCACGAAAGGCGTCACAAGCGGAGTTTAGTCCGTCAATCGATAAGACTGGTCTTTCGGAAAAGTGATCAATCGTAGCTGTAATGCCTGTCTTCAACATAGCGAGTGCGTCAAGTTGGGCACTTACAAAAATGTCTCTCGGCGTCATCGCTGCACCAGCCGCGATGACATTCAACATATAAATATCGAGAGGTTCGCTTTCTACTGTACCTTTAAGCAGCGCAGAGTACGAATGCGAATGGGCATTGATCAACCCGGGGATTACCATGCACCCCGGATTATCATGATAATTTACCTTCGCTTTACCCGGTTCAAAACAACCTCGTTCACCAACAAAAATGATGTTGCGATCTTTGAACCAGAGTTCTCCATCAGAAAAGATCGTATAATTCTCATCAAAGGTGTAGATGTCCGAGCCACGGAGGCACGTGAGGGTCTCTTCTTCGGCGCCATCGACGCTTTTCATTCTATAAACTCATTTTTAGAAAAAATTCCGGAATGTTTCGCCATAATTGCTTCCCGTAAATGTAACGAAACCTTTTTGCAGCATCAATTTATAGAACGTTTAATTTACATACCAAGCGCCTTCTATCGCGCAGTCTGCCGACATGGAAATTAGACTGCGCCAAACGATCCAACAAACTAATCACCTTATCAGTGGCTGGATTTTGTCTCTTTTGAGCATTACGGTATGCGTTGCTTTACACAATACCTTGGAAGTGGGCTTCTTCGAGAAAACGGAAGCACACAATTACAGAAATGTTCGTGCGAATAAATTCTGCAAGATTTATGAATAATAGTTGCAACCCTATTTGTTGAATGACTGAGATGATATTAGAAGTTTCGTTCAGACGATAAATGGTTGTTTGAGAATTATAGAAAGTAAAAAATCGTTTTCTTTAACTAGCGGGTGTAGCTCAATGGCAGAGCAGGAGCTTCCCAAGCTTAAGACGAGGGTTCGATTCCCTTCACCCGCTCCAATAAACTTTACCGCACGCCAACAAGACAAAAGAGACGATACAACGCAGCTGCACAAAGGTTGATTTATTATTTAGCGGTGCAACCAATTAAGGCTTTGCCTTTTTGCCGAAACTGTAAAGAACTCCGCTACCGATAAGTGGGGTGGGATTAATTGAACATATCGCTTAATTCAGATACATCTGAATTCGCTCGGCCCCCATTGTTAGATGTTTGATAGACTTACCTTCTGCTTCACAATGATCGGTTATAAGGTTGGCTCAGGACTATTTTTTAAACTTGCGGTTAATTGCTAATTTTCCTCAAGTAATTTTAATTCCCATTCTTGGGCCAAGTAACCGGTTTCTTCACCTCGGCTACAATAATATTTCCAAAGCTTTCGGATATGCGCATCACGATTAAAACGATTTTTGAAACCTGCCATCTCCGCGCTTGATAGGCCTTTTACCTCCCCTAATGATGCCGCTCGAAAGAGCGTTTGCGCGTTTTCCTCAAAATGAATGGAATCCACAAGTAAACCGGGCACCGTCTCTGCAGTAACCACCACCCCATGAGCCCTTATAAGCGCCGCATGACATCGGCCTAGGGTCTCCGCGAGAGCCTCGCCTTTTTCGACGGAATTAACATGTCCTGGGTCCAGATGTGTGGGTATTCCCTCTGACCATCGCGCGGCATGATTTTTTACTGGGATAAGCGGCCTATCCTCAACAAGCGTAAACATCGTTGCTGTCTCTGGATGAAAATGACCAATTGCCCAGACATCCGACCGTTTTTTGTATATCTCTGTATGAATAAAAATTTCACGAGGCGGAGCCTTGTTCGGTGGGCCTTCGATAACATTTGCATCAAAGTCGCAAATAAGGAGTTCCTCGGGAGACACGGTTGCCCGCGAGTCATCGAAGGATTGTATTAGAAACCCGTAATTTTCAGGCAGACGCGCACTTATATGCCCAGAATAGTCAATAAGACCTTCCGCATTCATGATCCGCGTAGACGCTGCTACCTGACATCTAAGAATTTTCTTATCAAGATTATGTTTTGTCATATTTTTTTGGCGACAATATGGAAGATGTGCCAGTGCTTGAGGTTTCCGCGAGGCGTCACGGACTCTTCCTCCTCCTCGATAAAATACTCCACCTCAAAACCCTTCAGCAATGTCTCGACCTCGCCGGCAGTATGAAACGTCATTCCCGCACGATCCGCCCAGCTGTCCCGGTCGCCATATAACTGCCCCGAAAACCGCCCACCTACCCTTATTGCACCACAGATTTTTTGCCATACGTACGGAAAAGCAATCGGCGGACACAGGGGAAGCGAAAATGCCGCATTGATCAGACTACATCCCGGTAGTCGCATATCCTCATAACGTGAAAGCTGGGGTTCGATTTCCGCATCCTCGGGAAGGTCTTCGCGCGCCATGAGGCCCTTGATCGCGTCGGGCGAGGAGTCAACAGCATGAACGGACCAACCTCGCCTCAGGATTTCGATTGTATCACGCCCAGATCCGCATCCGAGATCTGCAGCCCTTAAAAACTCCGGGGTTTCCTCCCTTTCAAATGCGTCAAGTGCATAGATAACTGTGGAGCGCGGTGGCCTCTGTCCGGTATTTTCGTAATATGACGCCCAGTCATTTCCCGATTTGTATTTAGATAAAGTTTTGTCCGCCATCCACAATCATTCCTTGCCCCGTAATATAGGCTGCCTCGTCGGAACAAAGGAACATCATAGCCTTGGCCAGATCATGGATTGTCCCTTGTCGAGGTAGCGCCTGCATCTCGGTCATGGTTTTAAACATTTCACGTGGCACCGACGGCCGCTCAACCTCGGTCTGCATTACACCAGGCCAGAAGGTATTCACGGTTATTCCATGCGGCCCCAGCTCGCGCGCCATGGACCGTGACATCCCGATCATTGCAGCCTTTGTGGTTATATAATGAAGATAATTGGGGCGTCCCATCATCATCGTGCCAGACGAAACATTGATGATGCGCCCCCACTTGGCATCGATCATAGGGTGAACGGCGGCCCGAGCACAGAGGAACGCGCCATTTACGTTCACATCGACTGCACGTTTCCACTCATCCACCGGCAGCTCCCAAAAGGGTGCCATCGTAATTTGCGAAAATATCGCTGCATTATTTATAAGGACGTCAAGCCTTCCGTATTTGGCAAGAATTTTATCCACCATTTCGATGTTGGATTTTTCGTCAGCGACATCAACCTGAATGGCCATCGCCCTACCCCGTTTATCCTCTATTTCTTGCTTCACCCTTTCAGCATTTTCGCCGTTAATATCGGCGATGATAGGTATAGCCCCATGGGCCGAAAAATAGTGCGCGTAGCCCCTACCGATCGCCTGACCAGCTCCGGTAATCAAAACAACCCGATCCCGCAGGCTCTCGTAGGTCGCATTCTTATCAACGTTCAACGTTGAATAATCGATATAACCGATTTCCGTCTCAGACATAAATTCACCTCCCTCTTAAATAATAATTTCAAACGCCGGATATCGAAGCACCAGATCGCGTCAACCTTTTAGTGCGTCGACGGCAGCAAGTAGCTCCTCCATTTCCGTGTCATAAAAGCCTAGTTCGCGCATTTTTGCCACGGTTTGCGACAGATACTCGTGACAGGTTCCATATTTGCCAGACGCCTCGGCGATATATGCGGCTTTTTTAGAAATAGTGAGATCGCCCGCATATTGAAGATGATCCGTTGACACAACGAAGGTGAGTGCGCTGACAAATCCGTCCTCCACCTGGACCGTGATCCATTCTGGATGGTAAGTATCGGTCCACATTTCTCGCTCCCATAATGGAAATAGATCTTCGCGCGTTGTCGTTTCGGAGAGCGTAAATAAAATTCCGTCACAGCTGGCACCCTCCTTCAATTCCAGTCCGAGCCCTAGGCCAGGTTTTTCAGGGGTACCCCGGGCGAATACAGACCAAATCAAAAATCCCCTTTGATAATTCCGTAGTCTACACACTTGCTCTTTCACGATATCGAAGCAGGGGCTCCACATCAGGGATCCGTAACCGAATACCCGGAGCGGCCCTTCATCCGGCCGACATGCGAGGATCTCATCTAGGATCTGTACCCTGCGCTTTTCGGTGATCGGTGTAATAAGTTGCTCGGGAGGAGGATTAACCATTCTTCACCATTTGTTTGTTTACAAGAGCAACACCTCCCAACACACATATAGTGCCAAGCCAGACCCAAACGGTAGGCTCTTCTCCAAAAAATAAAACACCGGACAAAACACCAGTCAGTGTAACGATATAGTTTAGCTGTGACGCAAAAGTTGGTCCGGATAGCCGGATCATTTCGAACAACGCAACAAATGCAAATCCTGAAATAATGGCGTGGCCGAACACCGCAATGTCCGAGACGGCAGGCGGAAACGAAGGGACATGAAATGCACCCGCCAAAAGGCAAACAGGTAGCATGAAAATCGCTCCAAACCATACCATACCAGTCGTATGCGACATTGTATTGCCGGTCTTAGGGCGCAAACGATCGATCAGGATGTTAGCTAATGCGTAGGTAAACGGTGCACCAAGACCAAACAAAATCCAGGGTACCATTGACGGGTCCGGCAAACTTTGAGTCGGAACGACAAACAATATCACACCGATGAGTCCGCAGCTCAAACCAGTGGCTCGAATCGCCGCAAACGTCTCTAGACGCATCACAAGGCTAAAACCGTAGGTAAAGATTGAAGTCAGCCCAAGCACGACTGCGAGTGCACCGGCGGGCACGTATTTCACGGTCGTGTACCAGATCACATTAGCGGTCACGATCCGCAATCCGCCGATCACAACATAGTACCTAAAATGCTCTATACTAGTACCAGGCCAAGTACCGCGCACGGCGCAAATCCCGGTCAAGATCAGTGCGGCAATGATAGCGACCCAAAACACGTAACCAAGAGGATGCACACCGCCTGCAGTTGCAATTTTCGCAATAGCCACCGCCGCACCCCATCCCAAACCACAATAGAAAAGAAGCAGCAAAGCAACCCAGCTAGACCGGTTCATTGGTCGAACCCAGCGGCGCTCAGATTACATCGTTGTTGCGAAGTTCGGCAAACTCTTCATCAGTCAATCCTAGTTTTTCGCGCAGCACCTCCTCCGTATGCTGTCCGACCGTAGGTGGCGCATGGCGATATGTCACTGGCGTCTCCGTCAAACGCATCGGGCTACCGATCAAGGATGCCCCACCCCGCCCAGCCAATGGGTGGTCCATTTTTACGACCATGCCGCGCGCCTGAACGTGTGGATCGTTAAATACTTGTTCCAGATTGTTGATTGGCCCGCAGCCTATCTTCTCCGATTCCAACTCAGCGAGCCAGACTTCCGAGGTTCGCTTTTCAAAGATTTCACAGAGAAGTGGAATTAGCAATTCCCGATTACGGACGCGTGCGTCATTCGTTGCAAAATCTGGATTAACACTATGTTCCGAGCAGTCCGCGAGCTCGCAGAAACGCTTAAATTGGGCATCGTTACCAATTGCAACTATGATAAAACCGTCCGCCGTCTTGAATGGCTGATAAGGCACAATATTAGGGTGGGCATTACCAAGCCTACCAAGCATGCCGCCGTGTATGTAATTCATTCCGGCATTAGCTAACATGGCCACAGTTGTATCCATCATACCGATATCGATGTATTGGCCCTGACCGGTGACCGCCGCATGGCGGAGCGCTGCATTCACCGCCACGCCGGCATACATACCTGCCATGATATCTGCGATTGGGACGCCGACCTTCTGCGGCTCACCGTCCGGCTCTCCCGTGATAGACATCAGCCCACCCATTCCCTGGACAAGGAAGTCATAGCCAGGCCGCGATGCATAAGGACCGGTCTGACCGAAGCCTGTCACCGAGCAATATACCAACTTGGGATTGAGGAGCTTAAGATCATTATACCCAAGTCCGTATTTTGTGAGGTTCCCTGTCTTGAAATTCTCAACTAGCGCATCGGCCTTTGTAGCCATCCGGCGGATAAGATTTGCGCCCTCGGGTTTGGCAATATCAACAGCGATTGACCTTTTGTTTCTGTTCGCCCCCATGAAGTAAGAACTCTCTGAAGTGTCCGACCCCTTCGCATCCTTTACAAATGGCGGCGCAAACTTGCGGGTATCGTCGCCATTGCCAACACGTTCGAATTTGATTACGTCGGCTCCCAAATCGCCTAGCATTTGGGTACATGTCGGCCCAGCCAGCACACGGGTCAAGTCTATGACGGTAACGCCCGACAAGGGCCCAACAACCTCTGACATATTAATCTCCGAATCTACGCTGCAGGTGTAATCCATTCGAACGTTTCGTGAAAGTCGGACAAACTAGTTTAACACCTTTTACTCACATCCGATTCCACCGTAGTGTTCTGCCGGTGTATATTCCAAACAGTCTATGTCCATTGTTTATGACATTTTAGCAAGCGCGCCAGGGATTTCTATTTTGTCCTTCGTCGCTCTGTGTCTCGTTAGCTTTCTGACGTCAGCGGTATCGGCTGCATTCGGTCTTGGTGGCGGCGCGGCGTTGGTAGCCGTGATGGCTTCGTTGATGCCACCACTTGCAATCATCCCTGTACATGCTGTTGTCCAGGTCGGATCCAACTTCTTTCGTGCGATTTTAATGAGGCGGAATATTCTGTTCACCTGGATGCCGCCTTTTGTAGTTGGGACCATCATTGGAGCCGCCATCGGCGGGCAAATTGTGTTTGCACTCCCCAAATACTTGCTTCAGGGATTGATTGGAGTTTTCGTGCTGTACGCGGTTTGGGGGCCAAAAATTAAGGCAATGGATCCAACCCGTAACCGTTTTGCCACTATCGGTGCGCTTGCTTCGTTCGCCACTATGTTTGCTGGGGCGACAGGCCCGCTAATTGCTCCTTTTATCAAAGCATCCACAAACAATCGAATGATGACCGTTGCTACCCATGCAGCCTTCATGTCTTGGCAACACGGAGTTAAAATCTTAGCGTTCGGCATGTTGGGCTTCGCCTTCGCGCCTTATCTACCGTTGATGACTATAATGATATTTTTTGGTGTGGTCGGCACGTGGTCGGGAGGTTTTATACTGAATTGGATGGACGAGAAAATTTTCCGTCGGGGCTTTAACCTCGTATTAACCGTCCTTGCTATCCGGTTATTGATTGAAGCGGGTAGGGAGATTGCAGTGTGATCGAAATTCTATCGATAACGCCCGAGATTGACGGGTGGATGTTTATCATATTCACGGTTCTCGCTTGTTTTACTGCTGCGTTCGGTGTCGTAGCCGGATTGGGAGGCGGCATCGTACTGATCGGCTTTATGGCGACAGTATTTCCTCCAGTAGCATTAATTCCGGTGCACGGCGTTGTTCAAGCAGGATCGAATGTTACTCGAACAATTATCGCTCACAAGTTGGTCATGAAACAGGCAATCCTGCCATTCGCTATTGGCGCGCTGATTGGCTCAGCAATCGGAGGGAAGATCGTTGTCTCAATCCCTGTCGCCTTACTGCAGGCAATCTTGGGTGTTTTTATGCTTTATGTTTGTTTCGCGCCTAAGATCACTGCCGGCGTGCCGACAGGGAAGCGGTTCTTCATCCTCGGCTCGATCGGAGCCTTCATCTCTATGTTCATTGGCGCCACCGGCACAATTCTCGCCCCTTGGGTTCGTGGGGTCAGCGACGATCGACGGGTATTTGTTGCAACACTCGCAGCCGTCATGATGTTTATACATGGGCTCAAAGTAGTCGTCTTTGCGGTGCTGGGTTTCGAATTCTTTACCTACCTGCCGCTAATGATAGCTATGGTGTCCGCCGGATTTTTAGGCAATTGGATTGGGTTTAAGCTGTTAAACTTGATGAATGAGGAAATTTTTAGACGTCTCTTCCAAGCTATGCTGATCATTCTGTCGCTGCGGCTTTTGTGGGCCGCAGCCACAAGGGCCGGTTACGTCTGATGGAAGATTTTTTAGGCGTTCCGGATGTAGGCCTTTGGCTCACTG
Source organism: uncultured Alphaproteobacteria bacterium (assembly GCA_913046035.1). Taxonomy (GTDB): domain Bacteria; phylum Pseudomonadota; class Alphaproteobacteria; order MPNO01; family UBA830; genus UBA830. Next base: position 42,705 of record CAJWSW010000010.1, read on the forward strand.
TAGGTTTGGTATTTGCCGCAACAGTCACGACGTTTTTAGGAACCGTCACTGGCACGGCGGGTGGGCTTTTGCTGTTGGCCGGCATGACTTTCTTCTTTCCTCTAGCTGTCCTCGTCCCAATGCATACGATGATTCAATTAGGCGCAGGTACGAGCCGCATGTTCATGATGTGGCGGTATGTAAAAAAGAACTTGATATTTCCCTTCACTATCGGATCAATCATTGGCGCGTTTGCGGGGGCGCAAATATTCACGACACTTCCATCTGAAATACTTCAGGGGATTCTTGGCGTCTTCATTCTCGTGGTCCTTTATACGCCAAAGCTTGGCGCGGGAGGGCCCGAGCGTCTAAGGTTTGGTATTCTGGGGGGCGTCGCAACGTTCCTTGGCATTTTTGTAAGCGCCACCGGTACGTTTCTCTCGCCTTTTATCGCCCATGCAAGTCGCGACCGGCACATACACGTCTCGACAATGGCAACGCTAATGGCAATTTCGCATGTTACAAAAATTATCGCGTTCGGTTTTGTTGGCATGGCCATCGGCGCCTATCTCCCACTTATTGGACTGATGATATTAGGAACGGTTGCCGGTAATTGGATTGGTCAACGCACACTAACGCGAATGCCAGAAAAATTGTTCCGGCGCGTTTTTCAGGTTCTACTTACAGTACTCGCTTTGCGTCTACTTTTTGGCGCGGCGCTCGACGCAGGATGGCTCAAAGGAATTATCTGACTAAATTCTTGCCCTGTAAACTCGTTAGATTATTCTTCTCAAATGATTAAACCTGATGGAATTTATCCCAGCACCTGTTGGGAATGCAGCACCCGTTGTGGATCTTTAGTTACGTTAGAAAACGGCCATGTCACTAAGGTGGGGCCCAACCCAGAGCATCCCGGATCGAAGGGTGCATTTTGTGTAAAGGGTATTCGAGCGCTTCCTGAATTGACCTACAGCCCGAATAGAATTGGATCACCAATGAGGCGTGCTGGCGCGCGCGGTTCCGGCCAGTGGGATGAGATTTCGTGGGACGACGCGCTTGAGGAAATGGCTGACCGTTTGTTGGCGGTGCGAGCAGAACATGGGCCAGAAGCAATTATAGGCGCAGTTTCCAGTGCGTTTTTTAGTCGAGGCGCTATGGTTGCTTTACTAATGCGTTCGCTGGGATCACCGAATTGGATGATGAACCAAGACTTATGCGGTGGCTGCCGTGCGCTCTCGGATAAGGTGACAGGACTTGGCATCGTCGGAGGCGAAGACGTTGAAAATACGCGTTGCGCTTTGATTGTCGGGCGCAATCCGTCTGCCGCGGACCCGGTCCAATGGATGGCACTCAAACGGGCGAAGAAAAATGGAGCAAAATTCATCGTAATTGATCCAGCCCAAACGCCAGCCGCTAAATTGGCAGACATTTGGTTGCGACCTAAGCCTGGTAGCGACGCTGCTATTGCACTTGCGATGATTAATGTGATCATTAAGGAAAATCTGCTTGATAGCGAATTCGTAGAGAAATGGACCCATGGCTTCGAAGACCTTGAAAAACGCGCTGCAGATTATTCGCCGAACCACGCAGCGAGGTTAAGTGGCGTATCAGCCAACGATATCATTGAAGCGGCTCGACTATATGCTGCTGGTCCTTCGTGTTTTGTATCTGGGCATGGAATCGATGCATTTTCAAATGGTGTGCAGACGTTTCGTGCTTTTCACTGTTTGGTTGCTATCACAGGAAACGTTGACCGTCGGGGTGGAAACCTAAGGGTCAAGCGACCGCGCGGATTTCGAAACTACATTGATATCCTGCATGACCCGCGTTTTGCTCTACCACCACCCGTTGCGGAAAAAGCACTAGGGGCAGACACTTTTCCCCTTTGGGCAGGATCAAAAGGCTGGCAGACATCAGTTCATAATCCAACGGCGCTAGATGCGATATTAACCGGCAAGCCCTATCCAGTGCGCGCTATGTACGTATCTGGCGTAAACATCGCGGTTACATATCCTGACACGCGTAAAGTAATGGCCGCGCTGCGATCCCTAGATTTTCTGGCCGTAGCATCACACATGATGACGCCGACATCGGAAATAGCGGATATTGTGCTCCCAAAGACAACTGGGTTGGAAGAAGAGGAAATTTCGCTCGACCCTTCGGCGCAAATCGTCTGCTACACCAATCCGGTAAAAACTCCGGAAGGCAAAGCCCGTTCGGATTTCGAATTTACGACTGATCTAGCGCGGCGCTTGGAGACCCGTGGCATTGATACACGAAAGTTTTTTCCCTGGAAAAATTCGGAGGATTTCAACACATATCTGTTAGGCGACGAAATCGATTGGGATCTTTTAAAAAGACAGGGTTGGGCACCGTTTGCATATGAGATAGCAAATTTTGGTGAAGCCGGGTTTAAGACACCCAGCCGCAAGATCGAACTCCGATCGCAAATACTGGACGACATTGGGATAGATCCCCTTCCCGCATACCAGACGCCTAGGGCTGAACAAACAACGCCCTCGGAACAGAAAAACTTTCCATTGATCCTGATTACAGGAGCGCGGGAAAGGACTTACCATCATTCGCGATATCGCGACCAAGCTTGGGCACGCAGAATATCGCCATTTCCACTACTCCAAGTCCACCCTAAGGATGCGACCCAGATGGCCTTAGCAGACGGCGACTGGATAGCTGTGGAAACACTGGGATTTGAGGGCTCCTGCAAGCTTAAGGTTTCTGTTTCAACCGAAACAGACGCAGGGACGGTTCGAACAGGCATGGGTTGGTGGCTACCTGAAGTGGAGGGACCCGAAAAGGGAGCGCTCGACGTTAACGTAAATGTTGCTTTATCGTATGGCGGTCCGTGGGATCCCGTTACGGGATCTGCTGATACCCGCGGTTTACCCTGTCGCATAACTCCCCTTCCAGAATGGGAGGTTCCTATGCAGGAAACGGTATGAGTATCCGCCAACAACTCTCACAAATGGGGCTTGAACTGCCTGAACCCTTTGTATACCCGAATAAAAACCGAAGGGGCTGTGTAATCACCGGAAACTTGCTTTATACCTCGGGGCATCCACCACCGGCAAAATTTGGGGTCAGAGTAAGTGGCAAAGTAGGCGGCGATTTGACAGAGGAAGAGGCGCACACTGCGGCGCGTGCCACCGCCCTCAGTATTCTCGCCTCCGTCGAGGAAGAACTGGGATCACTTGACCGGTTGAGCCGCGTCGTGAAGGTCACTGGAATGGTAAACTCTGCCCCCGGATTTGATCGACAATTTGCTGTAATCGATGGAGCGTCGGATCTTTTTTTAGATCTTTTTGGGCCGGACGCAGGGCAGCATGCACGGTCGGCGGTCGGCATGTTCGAACTACCACGACATTTCTGCATGGAGATCGAGGCCATTTTTGAAATCAGCAGCTAGTCGACGTAAAGGATCGGTTGATTGTTATGTCTCGGGAAATGCATTAACGCTGCAAATATCTTTGCAGAGACATACGCGTTTAGAGGCTTTCTTTTGCTTCCCCTATTACATCACTTTCACTGCCTTGACTTGGCTCCAGCGCTGCAGCAAAACCTGAGTTGGACAGACCGCTTAGACTTTTCAAACAGACACGGCTAGCAAGGGAGAACGTAATGGTGGCGGAGGGCTCTGGAAATATTCGTGAGTTAAGGAATTTTATCGACGGTGAATTCGTAGCAAGCGATAAAACTTTCGAAAATACTACTCCAGTTGACGGCACTCTGCTAAGCCATGTGCATGAAGCCACTGAAGACATGGTGGACTTGGCAGTAGCGGCTGCTCGCAAGGCATATAAAGAAACTTGGGGGGCCATGCCCGTCGAAGAGCGCTGCAAGATACTTTATGCTGTGGCAGATGGTATCGATGCGCGTTCCGATGAATTCATAGAAGCCGAAACCCTCGACACAGGTAAACCACGCTCTCTCGCTAGCCATGTAGATATTCCGCGAGGCGCTGCTAATTTTCGAGTTTTTGCCGATCTAATAAAATCCGTTGGGACCGAAGCTTACCAGCAAGATACGCCTGATGGAGCCGGCGCCATAAACTACTCTGTGCGACAGCCACACGGCGTAGTGGGAGTGATTAGCCCCTGGAACCTGCCATTATTGCTGTCTACATGGAAACTTGCACCGGCAATGTCTTCAGGTAACGCGGTAATCCTTAAGCCGTCTGAAGAGACACCGACGACGGCGACAATGCTTGCAGAGGTTATGAAAGAAGCAGGGATGCCAGATGGTGCTTTTAATGTCGTGCATGGTTTCGGTCCAAACTCTGCTGGCGAATTCATTACCATGCATAAAGGCATAGACGCGATAACCTTTACGGGTGAAACAACAACTGGCGGCGCGATAATGCGTGCCGCTTCCGAGAACGTGAAGGCATTGTCATTCGAACTAGGCGGAAAAAATCCCTCCATTGTTTTTGCTGACGCGGATTTTAATGCGGCGATTGAAGGCACTGTCCGATCCGTCTTCGCAAATTGTGGACAAGTTTGCCTTTGCTCGGAACGGGTCTACGTCGAGCGTCCGATTTTCGATAGGTTTGTATCCGCTTTAAAGGAAAAGGCTGAAGCAATGAAATTAGGCCGCCCAGAGGATGCAGACACTCAGATGGGCCCCCTCATAAGCCATGAACATCGAGATAAGGTTAAAGGTTATTATGACCTCGCCAAAGAGCTTGGTGCCAAAGTCGTTACCGGCGGTGGTATACCAAAATTTGGCGACGAACGGGACAACGGCGCATTTGTAGAACCGACCATATTCGTCGGCCTTGAGGAAAACTCTCGCATTCAAAAAGAGGAGATATTTGGTCCCGTTTGCCATATTACTCCGTTTGACACGGAGGAAGAGGCTGTTGGGATGGCCAATGATACAGAATACGGCCTCGCATCTACTGTTTGGACCACAAACCTTGCCCGCGCTCACCGTGTAGCGCAAAATATGGAGGCAGGTATTAACTGGGTCAACTGCTGGTTCCTGCGCGATTTGCGCACGCCATTTGGCGGGATGGGACTTTCAGGTTTTGGGCGCGAAGGCGGTCAGCACGCACTCAATTTCTACTCCGAACAAAAAAATATTTGTATCAAGCTCTAGGAGTGCTGACGATGGCAACCAAAAAAGAAATAGCAATTAAAGACGCTGCTCGGAAAATCAGAACCGCATGGAAGAATGGCAAAACAATAAAACCAATCCGCGATACCTTGCCCAGAGGAGACCTTGAAGCGGCATATGCTGTCCAGCAAACCAACACAGATATATGGATAAAGGAGGGGCGGCGCGTCATCGGCCGAAAAATTGGACTGACAGCCAAGTCTGTGCAATCGCAGCTAGGAGTCGACCAACCAGATTACGGTATAATCTATGCTGACATGGCAGTAGTCGACGGCGATGAAATCAATTTCGGAGCGGTCGCGCAGCCTAAAGCGGAGGCCGAGGTAGCATTGGTGTTAGCCGACGATCTCGATGGTAACCAAATAACGCTACTAGACCTGATAGATGCCACAGCCTATGCACTCCCCGCCATCGAGGTTGTGGGTAGTCGTATCGCTAAATGGGATATCAATATTTTAGATACAATCGCAGACAATGCGTCATCCGGCATGATTGTCCTCGGTACCCGGCCTGTGCTCTTAGATGATATCGACCTCCGCATGTGCGGCATGGTGATGGAAAATAGGGGCGAACAAGTTTCCGTAGGTGCGGGCGTGGCATGTCTCGGCAATCCACTTAATGCTGCAGTATGGCTAGCACGGAAAATGGTGGACGTGGGAATGCCGCTAATGGCTGGGGATGTCATTATGACAGGCGCTCTCGGCCCCATGGCGCCCATTGGTCCCGGTGAAGTGATCGAAGCTCGTATTTCTGGGCTAGGCAGCGTCCGCGCTTCGTTCTCAGACTAAGCTAAAGCGGAGAATTATTATGACAGGGAAAGCGAAGGTCGCAATCGTTGGTTCCGGTAATATTGGCACTGATTTAATGATCAAAATCATGCGAACTTCCGACACCCTTATGATGGGTGCGTTGGTGGGAGTAGACCCAGACTCCGACGGGCTAAGGCGGGCCAGGAAAATGGGTGTAACTACAACACATGAGGGGCTAGACAGTTTAACCAAAATGCCTGACTGGAAAGACACCGTTCTCGTCTTCGACGCCACCTCGGCTGGGGCGCACAGGCACAATGCAGCGCTTTGCAACGCGGATAACAAGGTCATTATTGACTTAACGCCCGCCGCTATTGGCCCTTATGTCGTGCCAGTTGTGAATGCTGAGGAACACCTCGATGCAAATAACATCAATATGGTTACCTGCGGCGGCCAAGCAACGATCCCGATGGTGCACGCTGTTCACCGCGTTGCGTCAGTGCAATACGCCGAAATTGTTGCATCGATCTCCTCAAAATCAGCGGGCCCGGGAACGCGGGCAAACATAGATGAATTTACCGAGACCACCTCAAAAGGATTAGAAGTAGTCGGCGGTGCTGCTCAAGGGAAAGCGATAATCGTACTGAACCCCGCAGAACCACCTCTAGTTATGCGTGACACGGTTTACACTCTCTCAGAAGACACAGAGCAGGCGAAAATTGTCGAATCCGTCGAGGCCATGGTTAAAGAAGTTCAGAGCTATGTCCCGGGATACCGCTTAAAGCAAGAAGTCCAATTCGAACGCTTTGGATCGAACAATCCTCTTCACATTCCAGGACGGGGAGACTTTCAAGGTATAAAATCATCGATATTCCTCGAAGTGGAAGGCGCAGGACATTATCTGCCGAAATACGCTGGCAATCTAGACATCATGACCTCGGCAGCCCTTCGAACTGCGGAGCGGGTGATAGAACGCCGAACAGCTTTGGTATAGGAGAGCTTTGATGGCTATCGACAAAGAAAAAAAAATCTATGTCCAGGATGTCACTTTGCGTGATGGGATGCACGCCATCCGCCACCAATACGGTCTCGATCATATTAAAGAGATTTGCAAGGCATTGGATGCCGCAAAAGTTGACGCGATTGAGGTGGCGCATGGCGATGGTTTAGCAGGTATGTCCTTTAATTATGGTTTCGCAAGGGAAACCGATCTTGACTACATTGAAGCAGCAGCCAGTGTGCTGAACCATGCTAAACTCGCAACATTGCTACTGCCGGGCATTGGTACCGTTGAAGATCTGCGCGAGGCTTACGAGGCGGGCGCTCGTTCAGTTCGCGTTGCAACGCATTGTACAGAGGCCGATGTATCCAAACAGCATATTGAATATGCCCGCAAACTAGGTATGGATGTCGCTGGTTTTCTCATGATGGCACACATGAACCCGCCGCAGAAACTCGCAGAGCAGGCCCTGCTTATGGAAGAGTATGGAGCGCATTGCGTCTATGTTACAGACTCTGGTGGCGCTCTCTTAATGGAAGACGTTGCTGATCGCTTCAAAGCATTCAACGAGGTCCTAAAACCTGAAACCCAAACAGGAATCCATGCTCACCATAATCTTTCCTTTGGTATTGCGAATTCAATTGTAGCGTTGGAACACGGTTGTACACGGGTCGATGCATCACTCGCTGGAATGGGCGCCGGTGCAGGTAATGCCCCGTTAGAGATCTTTATTGCTGTCGCAGACAGGATGGGATTAAATCACGGCTGTAATCTTTTCGAATTAATGGACGCCGCGGAAGAATTGGTTCGACCGTTGCAAGACCGGCCTGTGCGGGTAGACCGCGAAACACTGTCTCTGGGTTACGCGGGTGTATATTCAAGCTTTCTGCGTCACGCCGAAACGGCATCCGAAAACTATGGGGTTGATACACGCGATATTCTGATCGAATTAGGCAATCGCCGTATGGTCGGTGGTCAAGAAGATATGATAGTCGACGTGGCTTTGGACATGATCAAGGAACGAGACGGTGGTAACACTACAGTCAAAGGAGAATAATCATGGTGGAAATCGCTAAACTCGCACGCACATTAGACAATGCCGCTAATAAAGCCCGCGCCACACGTCAACTGTCCGAAAAGACGAAATATTCTCTTGATGACGCATATAATATTCAGGCCGCATCAATACAGCGCCGCCTTGACAGGGGCGAAAAGCGCAATGGAATGAAAATGGGCTTCACTAGCCGCGCTAAGATGGTGCAGATGGGCCTCAACGACATGATTTGGGGTCGCCTGACTGACCAGATGATGGTGGAGGATGGCGACACGATTTCTATCAAAAACTACGTGCACCCCCGCGTAGAACCAGAAATAGCATTTTTACTTAAACGTCCTTTAAGCTACCCCTGTACATCTGCCGAAGCATTATCAGCGGTAGATGGTGTCGCCGCAGCGATGGAAATTATCGACTCCCGATATAGAAACTTTAAATTTTCTCTTGAAGATGTTGTTGCTGACAATGCGTCATCCTCCAGTTTTGTCGTTGGACCGTGGTGTCCGCCAGACTCAAATCTCGATAACCTTGGAATGGTGTTGGAGTTCAACGGCCGGCCGGTGCAGATTGGTTCATCTGCGGCAATTCTCGGTCACCCGGTTCGATCACTTGTTGCAGCCGCCCGCCTTACTGCACAATCTAATGAACGCCTAGAAGCGGGCTGGATAATTATGGCAGGCGGTGCGACCGCTGCAGAAGCTCTTCGACCAGGGGTCCATGTTCGTAATACAGTACAGGGGTTAGGAGCAGTTGCGTTTAACGTCTCAGTTTAGAGGTTGAGGATCCGTCGACGCGCCAGAAATCTGCGTAATAGCCCAGATTAGGGCATTTGCATTTGCCTTACCTCTTCCAGCGATGTCGAGAGCACTGCCATGCGCAACTGACGAAAATAGCAGCGGCGTGCCAATAGCGAAGGCAGCTGTCCCGTCAAAGCCGACCAGCTTCGCGGGGATGTGACCTTGATCATGGTACATAACAACGTACGCATCAAAGTTCTTATCTAGATACATTGTATCAGCACCGAATGGGCCGTTCGCATCGATGCCTACGGCGCGTGCTTTCTCAATCGCCGGCAATATGATTTCTGCTTCTTCTGAACCAAAAAGCCCATCCTCACTGGCGTGGGGATTAATTCCTGAAACCGCAACCCTGGGGCGCTCGATCCCGATCCGCTGAAGCACACCGTTGGTAGCATTCAACACACGCAAAATTCGTGCAGTGTCGATTATGTCGAGGGCGTTTCTTATACCTAGGTGCAGTGTCGCGTGCGCAATCCGGAAGCGATCAGATACCAGCATCATAAAAACGTCATCAGGATTGGTACCCGTCCTTCTCGCTAACCAGGACGGATAGCCATCGAACTCGACGCCCGCCGCCTTTATGGACGATTGTGTTTGGGGACAGGCTACAACCGCATGAACATCTCCCGCCTCCGCCAAGTCAACGGCCTTGCTCGCATATTCTATGATTGCCCGACCACACGCCGCATCACTCTCACCCGGCGTCAGAAAATTTACATTTATCGCGCCCACATCTACAATATCTTTTGGCGTTGGTTTGCGAAGCGTATGCGCATAACGTGCTAGCACTTCGTAATCACCAACAAGCACCGGATCACAAATGTTTCGCACCTTCCGACTTAGCGATGCTTTTATTGCGATCTCTGGGCCGATACCGGCCGGATCACCAATCGCAATCGCAATACGGGGCTTAGCAAGCACTCGCGCAAATCCTCAGATTGGAATTACAATCAGCGTGTGAATACGATTTGAGTCCGTGACAACAAGCCTTTTTTTAAACAGAGGCTTATCGTCTTCAAAAACGATCTCGTCCAAGAACTTTCCGGCACAAAATACAGACATGTCACCCTCCTGCATCGTCCGAACAACAAGGAATGATGTTTCCACCTGAAAAACATTTTCATCGCTCCTAGAAATGCGGCTCGCAGATTGAATATGACGGTAACAATGCGGCTCAAAAACATTTGCTTCCCGCAAGGCAAGGATACGGTCTTGCAGCATTCCCTTGCTAGAGCAATCCATGACGCCGATCCGCATTCCCTTTTCATGATTATCTCGATTAATGATTCGGTAAGAGCACTCGTCTACGAAAAATTCTGGCCATTCTTCTAGCCGATCATCGTCGATGGCATGCGCATAATCAGCAACAAGGTTCTCAATTTTTCGGCGAACTTCCGCTCCCACATAAACTGACCCTGCCATGATCAGAACCCCATGCAATCACGATAACCCTGCCAAAAGCCGCGAATAGATACCTCAGTAGCCCGGCCTTCGGCACTAGGCGCGACATCTCGCCCCCCCATCTGGACGATCGTTGTCTTTTCATGGTCACGTTTTGTACCACGTTGAATCCAACCGCCGACCACGCCATCCTCCATAGATATAACGCCGCCTGGCCCGATCATATTGGACTGCTTGATCCGAATTTCTTGTTGCTCATTGGTATCCTCTGGTGTGCCAAACACCCACCACAACAATTCACACTCTTCCGGGCCTTTGGGCAGACACAGGCGTAAAGCTAGTGAATTAGAAATCTGCTGCACGACGAAGTTTGGGTATGTCGATTGTATAGCCAGAGTTGTTCCACACTCGAATTCTCGCCAGCCTTTTACCAGTGTGGGATCTGCCAGGGTGTAACCGTCCTTAACAGCACGCAGCTTTTTGGCATCGTACTGATCTTCTTCACGATCAGTCTCGGCGATGGAATAACTAATGTGATGCCAACCATTATCCGAAAGCTTGATTCCACCTTTCATGGAGAGACGATTTATCCGGAACGTCGCTTGGAACATGTGCAAAATGCTCGCATGGTAGGAATCTCGCACATTTTCCATGTACAGCTTCCAATTGTTAGGCATGTACTGACTGTAGGTGCCCAGCAGCACCATTCCACGGCCAACTACCCGGTCAATATTTTCAACCATTTCGTCGCCAAGCCAATCAGTTAGGGGTGCGACATCATCTGAAAAAGTGGCGAATATCAATCCTTGGTATACGGCGACACGAAGACGCTGAAGCCCGTGATCCTCACGGTTGAAATCGTCAGGCATTCCGCCCTTCCTACCAACGCCCTTCCCAAAGGCAACGCTCTTCAAATTACCCTGCAGGTCATACCGCCAATTGTGATAAACACAGGTTAACTCCTCCGAATTCCCCTCCCGTTTGATACAGATAAGATTGCCACGATGAGAACAACGATTGACGATAACCTGAACCTTCCTCTCTAGATCACGAAGAACGATAACTGGAGTATCGCCAATATAGGTTGTGATGAAGTCGCCAGGTTTACTGACCTCCTGATCCGTCCCTACAAAACTCCAGATTGGACCACGGAATATCCGGCGTTGCTCGTCGTCGTAATTATCTGGGTCGGTATATATTTTGTAGGGGATCCGACTAACGCCGTCGTTGGGCCATTCAATTTTTTGGGTGTTGGATTCGGCCATGTTTTGTCTCGCTTCAAAATTATAACCGCAAACATTAGCATGAACCGGGATTATGTTGGAAACTTTGTCCTAGACCAATCCCATTGAGAAACAGATGGTACGGAACTACTTTGATGTCTATAGCGGTTGAGGGGCGGAGAGCTGTTTTGTAAACTCTAAGAGTATTGTCGGTTCTCAACAACACACATTAAACGAACGGATTTTCAACATGAGTGACGTTACTTTTCATCAGGCAATTAAAACGGATCAGCTGGACGAAGATGAAGCATTGCAAGTCATCATTGAAGGCAAAGAGGTCGCAATTATCAACCTCGGCGGTGAGTTCTACGCGATGGACGATATATGCAGCCATGCATATGCCTCAATGGCCGACGGCTACCTCGAAGGTGAATGCCTTGAATGCCCTCTACACGGCGCGCAGTTCAATGTAAAAACAGGCAAGGCAGAAACACCACCCGCAACTGTGGACCTTGCCACTTATGAAGTAAAAATTGAGGGGGACGATATTCTTGTCGGCCTGCCCAATAGTTAAAAGGCCAAAAACTACATGAATGAGGATCAGACATTCGCGATAGTTGGGGCTGGCCAAGCTGGCGGTTGGGCAGCGAAAACCCTGCGCGACGAAGGTTTCGGCGGCCGGGTTCTGCTTATTGGAGACGAAAATTATCCGCCACACGAACGGCCACCTTTGTCAAAGGAAATCCTGCTGGGAGATGCTGAAAAAGAAACCTGCTTCTTATGGCCTCCGACGGTGCTAAATGAAACTAATATCGAGATGCGTACCGGTATTCACGTTACAGAAATTAAACCAGAAGCGCATACGCTAATGCTTACAGGTGGTGAGCACGTTGTATGGGATAAGTTGATGATTGCGACAGGCGGCCGCGCGACTACGCTTCCGGCGGACGGCGCAGACCTAGATGGCGTATTTACTTTGCGGACAATAAATGATTCCGAAGCTATCCGAGAAAATTTGAACGAGCATACAACAGTCTTAATCGTCGGCGCTGGATGGATTGGCCTCGAAGTTGCATCAGCAGCCCGAAAGCGCGGTGCCAAAGCTATCGTTATCGAACGCGCGGACCGCGTCTGCGAAAGAGCGCTGGCACCCGACATGTCCCAGTGGCTCCATGATCTCCATGTGCGAAATGGTGTCGAAATCCGCTACGGCGTCTCGATCGATTGTTTTGAGGGCGATGAAAAACTCGAACGCGCGGTAATGACTGATGGCAATATTATTGATTGTGACATTGCCGTGATAGGGATTGGCCTAACTCCAAATATTGAACTGGCACAAGCTGCGGGACTAGAGGTCAATGATGGGATCGTTGTGAATGAACAGGGCCAGACATCCCATCCTGATATCTATGCGGCAGGCGATAATGCCAATCACCCGAACGCCCTGCTGGGTCGGCGCATTCGACTGGAATCATGGGAAAACGCGCAAAACCAGGCGATCTGTGCGGCTAAGGCTATGCTCGGGCAAGAGATTACTTACGCCGAAATCCCTTGGTTCTGGTCTGATCAATACGGCGCGAATATTCAGTTAATGGGGCTTCCAGAAACCTGGGACGAAACGGTGGTTCGTGGAAATAGAGACAAGGCTGAATTTGTTGAATTCTATCTAAAGAACGGGCAAATCGAGGGGGCCGCAGCGATAAATAACCCTCGCGACCTGCGTTTCACGCGCCGTATGATGATGTCGAACAAGAAATTTATCGCGTCCGAACTCGCCGATCAGGGAGTGAAACTCCAAAAGCTCCTAAAAGGCTAAAGACAAGAACTATAAAAGCCCAAGCTCTCGCAACTCATCCGCCATTTCCTGCGGCAATTCATCGTCCCCATCTTTAAAGCTGATGTCATCAGGGGGCACATCTTTGTGCTCGAGATAGCGCCAGCCTTGAAATGGCCTATGCGGGCGAGCGCGAACAGCCACCAAACCGGGTTCGAGGATTAGTGCACAACATGTCACCCCTTTGTAGTTTACCGTCTTCTCAATATCGACAATCCGCTGGCGGGCACGGATAGCGCGTTTAATAACCCAGTAAATTGAACCGTTAACAAGAAGTTCGTCTGCTCGCTTCGGCATTGAGCGTGTTAAATGTCGTAAGTACTTTTCGTTAGCGCCCTTGCCATCCACTAGTCTAGATTCTTGGCGCTCCCTTAGATGCGAAAAACTCTCTGCCCCAACAGCAAGCTTAATCAGATGTAAGCCCATGGCTTTATAATAAACTTACCGTAGAATTAATTCACGCCGCAAAACACAATACGCAAAAAATTAGGGACCATATTTTCCGCCGTATTTGTTTTCCTTCCAGCTTCGAACATTCAGTTTGTTTCCAGCAAAAAGCCAAACCTATTCCGGTCATTTGATAAAAAAGACCAGACCCGCTA
>CAJWSW010000011.1 GCA_913046035.1 uncultured Alphaproteobacteria bacterium
GGGCGAAAAAGGTATTCCTACACGAGCGAACAGCAGCCTCATGTAGTCATAAATTTCGGTTACGGTGCCGACTGTTGAACGTGGATTCCGCGACGTCGTCTTTTGCTCAATTGAAATTGCCGGAGATAGGCCTTCGATAGAGTCGACGTCCGGTTTCTCCATTAGTTCCAGAAACTGCCGGGCATAAGCGGAGAGGCTTTCGACATAACGTCTTTGTCCCTCCGCATAAATAGTATCAAATGCGAGTGTTGATTTCCCCGACCCTGACAAACCTGTGACAACGATTAACGAATCCCTCGGGATATCGACGTCGATATTCTTAAGATTATTCTCGCGGGCACCGCGGACGACGATCTTCGATTGCATTGTAATTTTACGGCAAATAAAACGAACTGGATGTCAGATAGAATAAAGCGCGGCGTTGCTCAAAGCGAGCACACAAAATGAGTTTTAAAGGAAAGGGTGTTTAACATATGAAAAAACTTGCAATCCTGGATGACTACCAGAATGTGGCAATGAAAATGGCTGACTGGACACCCCTAAAAGACGATGTCGAGATCACGGTTTTCAACGACCATTTGGCAGACGAGAATGCAATAGCAAACCGCCTTGCCAATTTTGAAATTGTGATGGTAATGCGGGAGCGAACACCATTTCCTAGGTCGCTGATAGAGAAACTTCCAAAACTGGAGCATATCGTAAGCAGTGGAATGCGTAATTTGTCTATCGATGTCGGTGCGGCGACAGAAAATGGCGTGATTTGTTCGGGCACGCCGTCACTTGGCTATCCAACGGCCGAGTTAACCTGGGGGCTGATACATTCGCTTGCCCGCAATATCACTCTCGAAGATCGGGAAACAAGGTGCGGTTCGTGGCAGCGAACGCTTGGCATCGGTCTCCGAGACAGGGTCCTCGGTATAATGGGGCTTGGGCGGATAGGATCCGACGTCGCTCGAGTGGGGATCGCAACTGGTATGCAGGTAATTGCCTGGTCCGAAAACCTGACACAAGATCGCTGCGATGAAGTTGGCGCTCGTTTAGTTAGCAAAGATGAACTCCTAAAGCAGTCAGACTTCCTAACGATCCATCTGCTACTTAGTGAGCGAACCCGGGGTCTGCTGAAGGAACGCGATTTCGCGCTAATGAGGCAATCTGCATACCTGATCAATACCTCACGAGGACCTATTGTCGAAGAAGCCGCGTTAATAGATGCTCTGAAAAATAATCGAATTTCTGGCGCGGGCCTCGATGTTTTTGATATCGAACCGCTTCCAGACACACATCCGCTGCGTAGTATTTCAAATACAGTGATTATTCCACACCTCGGATATGCAACGATAGAAAACTATCGGAACTGGTATGGTGGAACAGTTGAAAACGTCCGGTCGTGGTTGGATGGAAAAATAATTAACCAAATGACGGGGCGCGATCCAACAAGACCAGGCTAATCTTGGAGTGTTCGTTTGCCTTTTAAATCCTCCTAAAACCTCTTTGTTACGAAACATCAGAGCTTACTCGCGGTTGTCGAATTGCGTTATCTAAAAGCAAAAATACTGTTTTTAAGCGAGCTCCCACCGGTGAGCCTTTTAAGGTATATCGGAGGGTAATCGGTGAAACTTGTTGAGGCTCCTGTTCCTGACAGTTGATATTTTGTCCACCGAAATTCTAGACAGATTCTTTATTCAACGTGGCACGTTGCGGACAGCTTGTTATGATATGGGCGGTGAAATCGTCATCCAAAATAATGTGTATGTTGAGACACTGGAGAAGGGCATGGCAGGAAGTGTAAACAAGGTAATTCTTATCGGAAATCTGGGCCGTGATCCGGAAATCCGACATACTAATGACGGGCGTCCTATTGCAAACCTGTCGATAGCAACTTCGGAGCAATGGCGAGACCGCAGTAGCGGTGAACGTAGGGAGAAGACCGAATGGCACCGCGTCGTGGTATTTGACGAAAAAATTTGCGAAGTCGCGCAGAAGTATCTTCAAAAGGGGTCCACAGTCTACTTGGAGGGATCACTCCAAACGCGCAAATGGACAGACCAACAGGGCGTCGAAAAATATACAACTGAGGTTGTTTTGCAGCGGTTCAGTGGGAAAATGACAATGTTAGGGTCACGCGGAGGCGGTGGCGAGATCGGAGACGACATGGGCAGTAATTATTCCGAGCAAGGCAGCCCTATGGATAGTAGCGACGCTTCTCCTGTTATCAGCGGTGCTGGAGACTTGGATGATGAAATCCCATTTTAAAAGTTCGTTGAGGCGTTGTTAAGCAGGTTGTTTTGTGTGAGCTGGAGACGGTTCGGCGATCAAGTTTGATGTTGAATATCGCAAGAAAAGAACATTTTTGCGCAAAAAATGGTTTAAAAACAGCTCTGTGAGAATTAGTAAATTCATTAAAAAATTCTGCTGTCATGATTCACGTCTAGCAGCGCCACAGCATCCTCATAGAGTTTCGCGGCCTACGACGCTTCTGATTATTTTCTAATATTTTTCAGCCATTTAGACCCAGGTATTTAAATTTCGAAATCTTGTTCGAATCAAGGCAAATCGCTAAAATATCGTATTGTTTTGTGGCTGAAATATTTGGCCGTTTTTACCCTGAAAGTCTGATTTTTGGCTGAAGAATCCGTTCACCCGCCACCCACTGGGTCTGACATCGAGCAAGTTTCGATTGAGGACGAAATGCGGAAGTCATACCTCGATTATGCGATGAGTGTGATCGTCAGCCGAGCATTACCGGATGTCCGTGACGGCCTAAAGCCTGTTCATCGTCGAATCCTGCACGTGATGAACGAGAGTAATTACGACTGGAACCGGCCGTACCGCAAATCGGCCCGCGTCGTTGGTGATGTAATGGGCCAGTACCATCCGCATGGTGATCAAGCAATATACGATGCCATGGTGCGCATGGCCCAAGACTTCTCAATGCGACTGCCGCTCATTGATGGGCAGGGTAATTTTGGCTCCATGGACGGCGATCCGCCAGCAGCGATGCGGTATACGGAAGCGCGGCTAGAGCGAGTAGCACGTGAGTTACTTGATGATATAGACAAAGATACTGTCGATTTTCAGCCCAATTATGACGAAACAACAAAAGAGCCAACAGTTCTTCCGGCTAAATTCCCCAATCTATTGGTAAATGGTGGTGGCGGGATTGCGGTTGGTATGGCCACCAACATCCCACCGCACAATCTAGGTGAAGTTATCGATGCATGCTGTGCGCTAATAGATAATCCAAATGCCTCGATTGCTGATCTTATGGAGGTTATTCCCGGCCCTGATTTTCCGACGGGTGGCACCATCGTTGGTCGACAAGGTCTGACAAGTGCCTTCGAGACCGGACGAGGCTCGGTAGTAATGCGTGGAAAGGTCTCTATCGAGGAGATCCGCAAAGACCGTGACGCGATAATTGTCTCGGAAATACCTTACCAAGTGAATAAGGCGCGTATGATCGAGCGCATAGCGGAAATGGTGCGCGACAAGAAAATCGAGGGAATTAGCGATCTTAGAGACGAGTCGGATCGAGAGGGCGTGCGGGTTGTTATCGAGATTAAGCGAGATGCCTTGGCAGAGGTCGTACTAAACCAACTCTACAGGTACTCGCCACTTCAAACCAGTTTCGGCGTTAATACGCTCGCGCTTAATGGTAATAAGCCGCAACTACTGAACCTCAAGCAGATCCTCGAGGCATTCCTAGAGTTTCGCGAAGAGGTAATCCGTCGACGCACTGAATTTGATCTTTCAAAGGCCCGTGATCGCGCGCATGTATTAGTTGGCCTCGCAATCGCGGTTGCTAATATAGACGAAGTTATTGCCCTCATTCGTGGCGCCAAAGACCCTGTAGAGGCTCGCACCGGATTGATGGAGCGGGAATGGCAGGCGGAGGACGTAGCCTCACTGATAGAGTTGATCGACGATCCAAATCATTCAGTGGTTGGAGGGCGATATCGTCTTTCCGAGGCTCAGGCTCGTGCAATATTGGAACTGCGACTGCAACGGCTGACCGGTTTGGAGCGGGAAAAGATTGCCGAGGAATTGAGCGGGCTAGCATCAGAAATTGAGGACTATCTTGACATTTTGAGGTCTCGAGATCGCATACGCAGTATGATGCGAGATGAAATGCTCACTGTAAAAGAACAGTTTGCGACGCCGCGCCGGACTACTATCGAAGAGTCAGAACTTGAAACCGATATCGAAGACCTTATCCAAAAGGAGGATATGGTCGTCACGGTAAGTCACGCTGGTTACATAAAACGTGTTGCGTTATCAAGTTATCGGGCACAGCGCCGGGGTGGAAAAGGCCGCGCCGGAATGAGTACCCGTGACGAGGACTTTGTCAGCAATGTGTTTGTCTGTAATACACACACACCGGTACTTTTCTTTTCATCCCGCGGCATTGTATACAAACTAAAAGTTTACCGTCTCCCAGAGGGAAACCCTCAGGCGCGTGGAAAAGCGCTCATAAACCTTCTTCCTTTGGAGGAGGGAGAGACAATCACCGCAGTCATGCCGATGCCTGAGGATGAAGGCGGCTGGGGTGAATTGTTCATACTGTTCGCTACAGCTTCCGGCGGCGTGCGACGCAATCGCTTATCCGACTTCACAAATATTATGGCTAACGGAAAAATAGCAATGAAGCTGGATGATGGAGATCAGCTTATTGGTGTTAAGACGTGCAAAGAAGACCAAGATGTTTTACTGGCCGCTGACAGCGGAAAGAGCATTCGTTTTCCTGTGACTGAGGTGCGTGTATTTTCGGGGCGGACATCAACAGGTGTTAGAGGCATAAGGCTTCTAGACGGCCAAAAGATCGTTTCAATGACAATGCTGACCCATATCGAGCAAGGCACGGACATTCGAGATGCTTATTTGCGGATGTCAAAGGCTCGCCGTCGTCAGGAGGGTGATGAAGACACAATTGGCATGGAGGATGTTACATCCAGTGAAGCCGATGAAAGCGACAACATTACACTATCTGATGAACAGTTTGAAAAGCTGGCCTCGTCTGAAGAATTTATATTAACAGTTACTGAAAACGGTTACGGCAAAAGAACATCGGCTTTTGAGTATCGAACTACCAAGCGAGGTGGTCAGGGCGTCGTCAATATTACAACAGCCGGACGTAACGGTGCAGTGGTGGCTTCATTTCCTGTCGAAGACAGTGACCAAATGATGCTGGTGACAAACGGCGGTAAAATAATCCGAAGTCCAGTGGCTGATATCCGAATTGCCGGCCGTTCAACTCAAGGCGTAACGCTGTTTGACACTGCCGACGATGAAAAGGTTGTTTCAGTTGCACACCTCAAGGAAACCGAAGAAAACCCCGAAGGCAAAAAAGTGGATGTCGGAGAGACCGACGAAGACGATGCGGAAATCTTAGCCGGTGTGGATGAAGTTGAAGGAACCCGCGGAGAAGTGGACGACAGCGCCGAGGGGGCGTAAAACGCCGTCAATCGGGTAATCTGAGGGCGGAAAAATGGCATCAAAAAAGATTGGTATATATCCCGGAACTTTTGACCCGATTACTCACGGGCATACTGACATCATAGGTCGAGCTGCTCGACTTCTTGACAGACTTGTTGTCGGTGTCGCTATAAACCCCGGGAAAGGTCCGATTTTTGACATCGATGAACGGGTAAGTTTGGTGCAGGACGAAATTAGCCATCTCGAAAACGGCATTGGAGAACGGATAGATGTTCAGCCGTTTTCCGGGCTTTTGATTGATTTCGCGCGTGATGTAAATGCAACTGTAATCGTTCGCGGACTTAGAGCGGTTTCCGATTTTGATTACGAATTTCAAATGGCAAGCATGAACGCTAAAATGGCGCCTTCGGTAGAGACCGTCTGTCTTATGGCATCGGATAAATATCACTTCATTGCATCAAGTTTGGTAAAGGAGATCGCTAAGTTGGGAGGCGATGTAACACAGTTTGTTTCCCCGAGGGTTTCTAAGCGTTTGAACGAACGCCTAAACGACCCCAAAACGCCGTAATTAATAGGATTGTGTTGACCGGTCATTAGCAGCTACTTATGGTTGAAGTGTTAATTCGATATTTAGCGCCCTTAGCTCAGGTGGTAGAGCAACTGACTTTTAATCAGTGGGTCGCAGGTTCGAGTCCTGCAGGGCGCACCATTTAAAATAAAACACTTAGGCGGATAGGCCTTCGCCAAATTGCCCCTGACGGACGACAAGTCGGTTCACTGGGAGACAAAATCTGCTACCTTCATTTTTGTTCTGCCCAGCGAAAAACTCTTCTAGCTCGCGCAACATTTGATTTTGACTAAGCTGCTATTTTTATTTTTTAAATAACGAAAATTAGCTATAGAAGGTTGTATCGATAGGATCTCAATTTTCGCCGCAGTGAAATATATGAGGAAATGCGTATGAAGAGATATTTAATAGCCCTTTTCGCCCTGCTATCGTTCGTTTTCTCTGGGATAACCAAAGCGCAAGCTGATGAATGGATTACTTACAAACCGGGTGTTGTAAAATCAGCTGTTGCGAGTGGAGATCCTGCGTTGTTGTTCTATAGGACTACCTGGTGAGGCACTTGTGTACGCCAGGGTCGCGTACTGAAAAAGCTCCGTGAGAGCTTTCCAGCATACAACGAAAAAATCACCTTTATTTTGATCGATTGGGATCTTCACAAAGATGGGCGTGTGACCACTAGCAGAAAAATTCCGAGAAGGTCCACTATGGTTTTGATTAAGGGTAGCAGAGAGGTAGGGCGCCTAATTGGTAAAACCGATGAGGGGAGTATTAAGGCTTTTCTCAATAAAGCATTGGCAAACTAAATACCTTCTATTTAATTGATCAAACAAAACCGGCTTTAGGTCCATTATTCTTGGTAGTTTTAACAGGACATGTAGGCTTGTTAAGCGAAGCCCATCAGACGTTGGTAGTGAGCCTGAGTGATAACTTTTCTAATATTTCCGTAGCCCGTAACGCCCTCTCGACACCAAGCCGTCATAGGGTAAGATAGGTGAGATAAATAGGGTATACGCGAATTTGCGTATTTCATTGGTGTTTGGATGAGGTCACCTGCGGCACGCTTTGTAAGCCGACTAACAAACAACACACTGGCTCTGGTCTTGGCGGGAGGGCGCGGTGAACGTTTGGGTGTCCTTACTGATTGGCGCACTAAACCTGCGGTGCCGTTCGGCGGTAAATTCCGGATTATAGATTTCACGCTTTCAAACTGTATGCATTCCGGCATTAACAAAATCTGCGTTCTAACGCAGTACAAGTCACATTCACTTATTCAACACCTGATACAAGGCTGGACAAAACTCAATTCTGAGCGTGGTGAGTTCCTCGATATAATCCCGGCACAACAATGGACTGACGACGAAACCTGGTTTCAGGGGACCGCGGATGCGGTTTACCAGTCCCTTGATATTATCGAAGGGCATGGGCCCGACTACGTAATTATTTTGGCGGGTGACCATATTTACAATATGGATTACGGCGAAATGCTGGCCCAACACGTAAATACACGCGCTGACTTCTCAGTCGCCTGCATAAGTATCGATAAGGAGCTTGCAGCAGGTCAGTACGGAGTTATGGAGGTCGATGGGAGCGGTCGGATTATCGGTTTTGAGGAAAAGCCAGAAAATCCGAAAACCGTACCCGGCCAAGACGATAAAGTTTTAGCCAGCATGGGAATTTATGTGGTTTCGCAATCGTATCTGGCGGCGCGTTTGCGTGACGATGCCGATCTTCAGGGGTCAAGTCACGATTTTGGCCGCGATATTATTCCTGAAGGGCTAAAACGTGGGGATCATTTTCAAGCGCACGAGTTTCGCAATCCAAATGATGAGCAAACACCATATTGGCGGGATGTAGGAACTATAGATGCCTATTATGAAGCTAATATGGAGCTTATTTCCACGAACCCGCCGTTGAACCTTTACGATCCCGATTGGTCTACAGTAACGCACCAGCCGCAACTACCGCCGGCTTTGTTTAAAGGCGGCGGCGATATTCGCCGGATTGACTCATCAATGGTCAGTGGTGGTTGTGTGATTGTAAATTCAGAACTTTCTAATTCGCTTTTATTTTCCAGCGTGCGCGTGGATAACGGATGTATATTAGAGGGCGTATTAGCGCTCCCCGGGTGCGAAATCGGGGCGGGGTCTAAGCTGAGGAATGTAATCCTGGATAACCGATGCGAGGTGCCACCCGGCACTATAATCGGCGAAGACCGGAGCGCTGACGCTCAAAGGTTTGATATTACCGATGATGGCATTGTTATGGTTAACCGGCGAATGCTCGGGCAACGTGAAACCTATATGCCAGGACAGCACTTGCCTCCCATGCCCTAATTTGAATGATACCGCTATATCTGGATATTAATTCAATGGCGCACAAACAGCCGAAAGGGCGTCTTCTATAAAGCCATAATCGACAATACCGTTCTCAACCAATGCGCATTCCTCCTCGCTCGCAAGCACCAGTTCGCCAAGGATTTCTAATCCGCCGACGATCCCTTTATCTCCATTCCAAAACTGCCGATCCCGACGGCGGGGCACAAAATAAAGAACAATGTCGCCACTATTCGGAGACCCCGTAGCAATGAAATTACAAGTCAAGAAATTACGGTCGATAACGTTTTCGTCTGCCCATGTACGGACCCAGACATCTGCTTCTGAAACAATATTCTTAAATTCGCCCCGCCAACGGACCACGCTTATCGGATAATTGGTAATCATTTCCGGCGTGCCATTACCGTCTGACAATTCGAATGAGCGTTGCTCAAGCGGAAACAACGGGTCCTCCGGAATACGCTGAAAGAACTGAAAATGAAGGTGTTCCGGGATTGAGGCACCTGCACCAACCCCATTATAGAAACCAATGTGATTGGGTAGGCGTTGCGCGGTCTCGCAAAGATCGGACAGAATTCGATTGAGCTCTAGGCCCTCACGGTCATCAGCAAATAGTTTAAACGCCTGGGGTATATGTTTGCGGGCTGCAACGACCACATGATTTGGGAGTAATGGGAACGGGTTCATCCATGCATTATAAATATCGTTTGAGGTGGTGATTTCAAAACCGAATTGACGCTGGTTTTGCTGCCATCGAATATTTTCACGGCAGAGAAAACAACCATCGTTAAAACGTTCTTCACCGGGGGGTGGTGTTTTTATTCCTGCACCACCTTTGCGGCGGGCACGCTTTGGATTTACTTGAGCCCGAAAGTTTAATGCACCATTTTGGGGATCCTTAAAGACAAGGCGCTTTACCTCTTGAAGATCATCTTGAATGAAACCGCATTTGCGTTGGTGTTTTTCAAGACCCGCCAGCGCTGCACTCAAACCGCCGGATTCTGTCTCTTTGAACCTCAATTCAGCGTTTAAATTAGACCATAACAGATCGTAATCCATGTTCTCCCTAATATACTATTTTTACGTCATTTACTAAATTATGCATTGCTTTTGCGATGTTTTATCTGGCATTGATCCTGTTTAATTGAGTTAAGACAATTTCTTTTAATCCCACAATATCATAGGCAAAATTATGCGGGGCGACGTCATATTGGTTGAGCAGCATCATCGTGTTGCTGCAGAGGAGATCGCGCCTGCAATGCTTAAGGCTATCGCGTCTTCGGACGATAAATATACTATCACAGTCGCAGGTGAATCTGGCAGTGGCAAATCTGAGACTGCAACAGCTATTGCGGAAGTTTTGGAAGCGGCGGGTATTTCAAGCGTAATTCTTCAGCAAGATGATTACTTCGTTTACCCACCGAAATCTAACGACATGGCTCGACGAAAAAATATTTCATGGGTTGGACCCCAGGAAGTAAAAATTGAACTTTTGAGCTCACATATGAAAGCATTTTTGGACGGAGCTGATCACATAGAAAAACCCCTTGTTGATTACGCGTCTGATCACATCGGCAAGGAAGTCTTTGCATTCGGTGATGCCAAAGTCGCTATAACAGAGGGTACTTACACTTCTTTGCTTGAGAATGTGAAAACCCGAATATTCATAGCGCGTGACTTCAGTCAAACTCTGGAACACCGACGCAAACGCAGTCGCGACGCTTCCGAGCTGGATACCTTTACAGAGAAGGTCTTAGAGATCGAACACGGCATAATATCCGCGCACCGACTACGCGCTGATATAGTTATAAATGCGGACTATTCCGTAAACCTAAATCCGAATAATTAGCAGCATAATGCATATTGTATTTCTTAATCCACAAGGCAATTTTGATCCAAAAGACAGCTACCTAACTGAACACCCTGATTTTGGCGGACAGTTGGTTTATGTAAAAGAGGTCGCCCAGGCCATGGTCGACCTAGGCCACCGGGTGGATATCGTCACTCGGCGTATCCGGGATGTTGATTGGCCTGAGTTCGCCGCCAATCAAGACTTTTATCCTGACTACGCAGAAAATCTTCGTATTTTGAGGTTCCCTTGCGGCGGAGATTGTTTTTTAGAAAAAGAGAAGTTGTGGCCGCATATGCCGGTATTTATCGATGCAATGCTCGATTTCTACGGAGAAGCGCTTCCCGATGTTGCCACAGGACATTACGCAGACGGTGGCTATTGTGCTGTTTTGACTAAAGCGAAAACAGGTATCCCATTTACCTTCACTGGTCATTCTCTCGGCGCACAGAAGCTTGAAAAGCTTGGCACCAACACCACTAACTGGCCAGATATGGAAGCGCGATATTGTTTTTCGCACCGTATTGCCGCCGAGCGCATGAGCATGACCCATGCTGCACGTATAATTGTTTCGACTAGTCAGGAGCAACAAGAACAGTACGCCCACAGTCTTTACGCTGGTGCAGTAGACGCCTCTGATAACCAAAAGTTTGCTGTGACACCGCCGGGAGTGAACCAACGAATTTTTGCTATGGAGGCGACACAACTCGATAATGATGTCAGCGCCGCGTTAGATGCGCGTTTCGGAGCGGATAGGGGACCATGCACTGTGGTTTCGAGCCGCCTTGATGAAAAGAAGAATATAATCGGTGTGGTCAAAGCCTACGCCGGCAATGCGGATCTGCGCCGCCGGGCTGCGTTAATCCTTTGCGTGCGTGGAATTGACGATCCTGAGACAGATATTGTCAAGTTAGGTAGTGCTGAAAAAAAGGTTTTGCGCGAAATTCTAGATGTCATTAACCAGGCTGCGATGGGCGATCGAGTACATTTTCTGAATATTGGTTCGCAGCTTGAATTAGCGGCGACGTACCGTTATTTCGCGCGCCGGAGTTCTGTTTTCGCTCTAACCTCATTTTACGAGCCTTTTGGCCTCGCCCCCATTGAGGCGGCGGCGACTGGTTTGGCGCCGGTCGTTACTCAAAACGGTGGCCCTTCAGAAATATTCGAAGACGGCTCCGGCGTGCTCGTTGATCCATTCTCAGCGGATCACATTGCCGAAGGATTGTTGGACGGGTTGTCTCGACATGCAACACTATCGGCGGCGGCATTTAGACGAGTGCAGGAAACCTACACTTGGCGTCAAACAGCGGAGGGATACCTTTCTGCTATTAATATGGCCCACTCAGATAATTTGCGGCAGTCTATTTTGCCTTCAGAGCAGCTCGATGAAACCGCGCGGATCCAGAATTATTTGGGTGCGGTTGAATAGAAAAATAAGGGAGTTAGGTCTACACTGAAGCACTTAAACTTCAAATTGAAACGCAACAAGAGTGAGAATAGTTGGTCTGATTCCGACTTGTGCCTGAAAGCAAATAAAGAAGCCTCAGGAGTGTAGTGGAATATTTAACGAGCCAATAACATTACGGGCCATAAGCTGTTGCGACAACGAACATAGATTTCGGATAAAATGACTAGTCAAATTGACGAACAAACAATCGACGCGGATCAGGTTAATTTTAATTTTGAAAATAGCTTCGCCCGGGATTTGGAGGGGTTTTTTGTCCACTGCGAAGCCTCGACGGCGCCTGACCCGCAACTTCTTTTATTTAATAAGCCGTTGGCGGAGGAACTTCACCTCAAAGCATCTAATCTTCATACGACCGTGGGCGCTGAAATTTTCTCAGGTAATAAACCGCCTGAGGGTGCCATGCCTCTCGCGCAAGTTTACGCCGGCCATCAGTTTGGAAATTTCTCTCCACAGCTAGGAGACGGCAGGGCCCTATTATTAGGGGAAATCATCGACAAAGCCGGTGTTCGGCAGGATATCCAGCTAAAAGGCAGCGGCCAAACACCCTTCTCCCGCAGGGGAGATGGTAAGGCGGCCCTGGGACCAGTGCTTCGCGAATATCTCATCAGCGAAGCGATGTATGCCCTCGGAGTACCAACAACACGGTCACTGGCAGCCGTCTCGACGGGTGAAAAAGTTTTTCGAGAAACCCCTCTACCTGGCGCTGTTTTAACGAGGGTTGCTTCAAGTCACTTGAGGGTAGGGACGTTTGAGTTTTTTGCCGCTAGGCGCGAATTCGACAAAGTTCGTCGACTGGCAGATTATGCAATAGCGCGGCACTACCCTGAGGTAGCTGACGCAGAAAACCCTTTTTTGGCATTTTTTAAATCCGTCGCCCACTCTCAACTTTCGCTGGTTGCCCGCTGGATGAGTATAGGTTTCATTCATGGGGTCATGAATACGGATAACACAGCTATTTCAGGGCAAACAATCGACTACGGTCCATGCGCATTCATGGACAGATTTAGTCCGAAGACGGTATTTAGTTCTATTGATACTCAAGGCCGTTATGCATACGGGAACCAACCGTCAATACTCATTTGGAACCTTTGCCGACTGGCAGAAACCCTAATTCCGCACATCGATGATAATAAAGACCGTGCTGTTGAAATTCTCACCGACGAGATCAAAGGCTATGAAAACGAGTTTAAAAGTATCTGGTTAAACCTCATGCGCCGCAAAATCGGTCTTAATAATGAGGAAGAGGGTGATTTAAAGCTTATTCAAGCCCTGTTGAATGCAATGGAGGAGAGTGAGGCGGACTTTACACTCACCTTTAGGAGGCTATCTCGGGCCATATCCGGAGACAGTCTCGGCACCCGGAATTTGTTTGTTAACCCGACTTCATACGACTCATGGGAGCGTGACTGGTTTGCACGGTTGGAAAGAGAAACTATCTCGAAAGAATGCAGGTCGGCGACAATGGATCAAGTTAACCCGGTCTACATTCCGCGCAACCACAAGGTCGAAGAAGCCCTTTCATTTGCTGTCGAGGAGGGTGATTTATCGGCATTTGAAAAAATCTTATCAATTGTCATCAAACCATTTGACGAAGTTGCTGGACAAGAGAGCTATGCAGAACCGGCCCCAGAAACGGATATCCCTTATCGAACCTTTTGTGGGACCTAGCTATTCTGAGACGGTGAGTTTTTCCGAATTAGTGCGAGTAAGGGGATCGGTAAAAGCGCGCCCAAGGCATATAGGATGAAAGAGTTTAAATACCCGATCATAACAGCCTGGTCGGTGATTTCCTGGGCCAATAAGAGCAACCCTTCTGTCGTATTTAGGTTGAATGAATTCTCTGCATCCGGCAGCGATAGCCGTTCATTATAAGGGTTCGCGATTTCTGACAATTCGGAATTATTTATTTTGCTGGTCCTAAGAACCACAAGCACGTTTAGCGCGATAAAAATGCTACTCCCATAATTACGTATTAGATGGAAAAAGGCGGTTCCGTCTGCCATTAGATTTTCGCGGAGTGTCGCAAACGTTACAAGTGACAGTGGTATCCATAGCAACCCACATCCCAACCCTTGAAGCACACCAACCCAAGAGACGAAAGAAACTGTGATTTGGGAATTAAAGGTTGCCGATATTACGCCCGATACGCCGATTGCAAATAAGCCCAATGCCATGCAGTACCGAGGGTCGATTTGAGAAAGTTTCGGAGCGACCAAAAACCCGAGGAAAATCCCGACACTCCTCATTGCAAGGATAAAACCGATATCAGAATCCGGATAGCCGACGTAATCCTGCAGCATCGTCGGAAGCAAAACCGTCGGCGTTACATTCAGCATACCGTATACAAAGACAAAAAAGAGACCGAGGCTAAAGTTCCGATCTGTAAATAGTTGGGGTTTAATAAATGGATTTTTTGAATACAAAGAATTCATCAAAAACAGATAGAAACTAAATAAAAGCACCAGGCCTAATATCAGTATTCCCGTGCTTTCAAACCAATCAAGGCGTTCACCGCGATCAAGAATTATCTGAAAACAAGTAACTGCTATTGAAAGGGCTATGAAACCTGTCCAATTCAGTTTTGATATGGTTGCGTTGCTACTCTCTTTTATAAATGCAACAACGCCAAGCAAAGCCGCCAAACTGACCGGTAGGAGAAGATAAAACGTCCACCGCCAGCTATACTCTTCGGCCATGTAACCACCCAATGCCGGCGCTATACCCGGCCCGATAACCACGGACATGCCCCAAATGCCCATAGCGACAGCCCGTTTATCGGGCTCTTTATAAGCGTTTAAGATAACTGCTTGAGCGATTGGAACCAGGGGCGCACCGAATGCGCCCTGACCAATCCGGTACACCAACAACGGTTCAAGCGAACTTACCGTTGCGCACAAATACGTCGTTATCGAGAAACCGCCAACGCACCATATCAGTACCTTCCGCTGACCCCATTTAGCAACCAACCATCCGGTGAGCGGCGTCGCGATCGCCGTTGCAACGAGATTAAGGGTAATCACCCACGAAATTTGATCGGGAGTGGCGGAAAGAGCACCCTGCATTTGAGGTAATGCCACGTTTACGACTGTTAACGCGCACAGATAAACAGCCGTGACCAAAGACATCACAACCAGAATTATTGCCCTCGGAACTTCCCGCTCATCCATATTATTGTTTTTTAAAAATCCGTGTTCTGAACGATCATTATTGATCCTTTACATGAGATTTAAGTTCTACGCTCTTAACGGGTGTGTTCTTTGTCCCAAGATAGAAGCTCCGAGA
This sequence comes from uncultured Alphaproteobacteria bacterium, assembly GCA_913046035.1. Classification (GTDB taxonomy): domain Bacteria; phylum Pseudomonadota; class Alphaproteobacteria; order MPNO01; family UBA830; genus UBA830. The sequence continues at coordinate 14,931 of CAJWSW010000011.1, forward strand.
GCTCTGAGCAGTTCATTCGAACTAAAATCTCTGTGGAGTGTACTGCAATTTATGCCATCGTGCGCATCGCCATGTGTATCGCTGCTCTAAACCCGCACCGAAACTTATGAAATTGGTTCGCCACAGCCTTAGGCTTTGAATAGGCAATGTATAAGCTCAAAGACAGATCACTGATTGCGATGAAAGCAACTTTTTTAAAGCCGTTATAGAGATAACTGCTTAAAACAGAACCATTAAGTGCTTTTGTCCAAAACCAAGATTGCCTAATCCCGGTCAATATCGAGTGCGTAGCCGGCACCACGGACAGTCCGAATAAGATCAGGTTGACCATCCTGTTTTAAAGCCTTCCGCAGACGACGGATGTGGACATCAACTGTCCGGTCTTCCACATAAACGTCGTGGCCCCAGACTATATTAAGTAAATGCTCTCGGCTGCGAACCAAGCCAGGTTTCTCTATCAGCGTTTGAAGCAAGCCAAATTCCCTCGGGCTCAAATGAATCGGAACTCCATTCCGTCGGACTTTATGTGTTTCAATATCCATTTCTATATTGGCGTATTTTAGAATGCCAGATGTAATACCCGACGTGCTCCGTCGAAGAAGTGCGCGAAGGCGGGCAATAAGCTCCTTGGGTGAGAAGGGTTTGACGACATAGTCGTCCGCCCCGCTTTCCAAACCCTGCACTCGGTCTTCTTCTTCACCGCGAGCGGTAAGCATAATAACTGGAGTGTCACGCTTCTGATCTAATTGACGAATTTGGCGGACCAAATCTATGCCCGACATGTTGGGCATCATCCAGTCAAGGATAACTGCATCAAAATCACGCTCTATAATCGCTAGTCCGCCACCTTCGCCATCATTTTCGACTGAAACTCCAAATCCTTCTCTTTCGAGGTTGTATCGTAACAATTCAACGAGAGAAGGATCATCCTCGACGACAAGGACAGACTTTTTAACGCCGGAAACCATGAAGTTATGCGTCGGTATCAGGGTCTACAACGTAAACTGAGGCATCACCCTTTGAACGTTTCTCACCTGGTCTTTCACCGTGGACAAGAAAATGAATATTTTTTGCAATATTAGCGGCGTGATCGCCCATCCGCTCAATATTTTTAGTCACAAACATGAGATGCGTACACGCACTTATATTTCGCGGATCCTCCATCATATAGGTAAGTAATTCACGAAAAAGGCTGGTGTGGAGGTCGTCGACCTCTTCGTCGCGGCGCCGAACGTCTGCCGCTTTATCTGCATCTCTTTTCGAATAAGCATCGAGGACATCCGAAATCATCTCCTGAACGAGCAGGCTCATCCGTTCAACAGTTTTTATCGCGCCGATCGGAGGGCTCTCTGCAAGCACCTTTGTCCTCTTTGCGGTGTTTTTTGCATGATCACCAATCCGCTCAATCACGGCCGCGGTTTTCAAAGCGACAACGATAGACCTTAAATCCTGACCCATGGGTTGCCGAAGAGCGAGCATCCGGATCGAGGTGGTGTCAATCTCATGAGCCAACGCATCAATGTTCTTATCGCTTTTCTTGATCGCCATTGCGGTATCGACGTCACGGTTGATCATTGCTTCGATTGCGGTAGAGAACTGTTCTTCGGCGAGACCGCCCATTTCGGCAATTAAGCGGTCGAGTGTCTTGAGTTCATCTTCGAATGATTTGACGGTGTGTTCGTGTTGCATAACGTGTCCTGCTATCCAAATCGGCCGGTAATGTAATCTTGGGTGCGTTTTTCTGTTGGCGTTGTAAAAATCTTTTCGGTGTCACCAGTCTCAACGAGGTTTCCCAAATGGAAAAAGGCTGTCCTTTTGGAAACTCGCGCCGCCTGCTGCATAGAGTGGGTTACAATTACGATCGTGTAGTTTTGGCATAGCTCATCCATTAACTCTTCGATCCGCGCCGTGGCTATCGGGTCAAGGGCAGAGCAGGGCTCATCCATCAGGATTACCTCCGGCTCGACGGCAATCGCCCTCGCAATACAAAGCCTCTGCTGTTGCCCGCCTGATAGACCAGTTCCGGGTTCGTCAAGACGATCTTTAACTTCATCCCAAAGTCCTGATTTGCGGAGGCTTCGTTCGACCAAGTTATTCAGGTCAGGCTTACTATCAACCAAACCATGTATCCGAGGTCCGTATGCAACGTTATCAAAGATTGACTTCGGAAATGGGTTCGCCCTCTGAAACACCATTCCAACGCGGGCTCGTAAATGGACAGGGTCGAGGTCTTTTGCGTAGACGTCTTCGCCATTGAGTTCGACGGTGCCGTTAACTACGCAACCGTCAATCGTATCGTTCATTCGGTTAAGGCATCGGAGATACGTTGATTTACCGCAACCGGACGGACCAATTAACGATGTGACCTGGTATCGATAAATATCGAGGTTGATCCCGAATAATGCCTGAGCGTCGCCGTAAAAAACATCTAGGTTTTTAGTATGAAAAGTGAGTTTCGCTGGATCGATTTGAGGGTCACTTGCCACTTTATTGTCATCTGCGTGATTTATTTGGTCCATACGGGTTTACTACCATTGCCTTTCAAATTTTTTCCGCAGCACGGCTGCCAGCACGTTCATGGTCATAAGAAATCCGACGAGAACTATTACCGCGGCGGATGTGCGTTCTACAAATGCTCTTTCTGGGCTGTCGGCCCAGAGATAAATCTGGACTGGCAGCGCCGTTGCAGGATCGGTTATACCGCCCGGTATATCAACTATGAAGGCAACCATTCCTATCATCAATAACGGCGCCGTCTCGCCGAGTGCCCGGGCCATGCCAATTATCGTTCCGGTTAAAACGCCTGGCATCGCTAGAGGAAGGACGTGGTGAAAAACCACCTGGTTACGGGAGGCCCCTAATCCCACGGCAGCCTCTCGTATAGATTGTGGGACCGACTTTAAGGCTGCGCGGGCTGCGATAATTATTGTTGGTAGCGTCATCAAAGCCAAAACAACTCCTCCGACCAACGGCGCTGAACGCGGCATTCCCAGAAAATTGAGAAAAATAGCTAAACCAAGCAATCCAAAAACAATCGACGGGACGGCTGCAAGATTATTGATGTTGACTTCAATCATATCGGTCAGTCGGTTTTTTGGAGCGAATTCTTCAAGATAAATCGCACCGGCAACGCCTAACGGGAATGCCAGAATAAGAGTAACCAAAAGCGTAAAAAAAGACCCGACAGCTGCGCCCCAAACGCCGGAGAGCTCGGGTTCTCTCGAATCGCCGGCGCTAAAGAAAGTGGTATTAAAAATCTTTTTAACCCTTTGTTCTGACTGAAGTTTATCTATCCACGATAATTCCTTATTTGAAATACGCCTCTCGTTTTCCGGCAATTCTCGACGGATAAAACCTTTGGCAAACATATCGACATCATCGTCAGCGGTTACCCAAACGGAGACGTTTTTGCCAATTAAAGAAGGGTCTTTACGAACCATATCCAGTAACTCGTAAGACGCACCCGAGCTTACAAGTTTATACAGGTCTTTCTTGTCGCGCCGCGACTTTACCTCGGGGAACAATCCACGGAGACTTTTCTTTACCAATCCTTGATAGTTGGCATCGGCAAGTTTTTTTGGATCTATTTGTTCACTGTCAAAGTGAATATCAATTTGAATATAGGTTTGCTGGAATGCAGAAATTCCCTTGCTGAGGATCGTAAAGAATAAAATCCCAAGACAAGCTACGGCAAAGCTAATCGCGAGCATTCCGTAGAAGCGAAAACGTCGTTCCGCCGCGTTGCGGCGTTTCAGTGACGCCTTGATCGTCTCGGAATGGGAACGGCTATCAGTCATATTTTTCCCGGTATTTTTGTACAACACGGAGCGCAATTACATTCAAAATCAAAGTGACAAAGAAAAGTACAAGCCCAAGTGCGAACGCCGCGAGGGTCTTGGCGCTATCAAACTCCTGGTCCCCGATAAGAAGCGTCACGATCTGGACTGTCACTGTGGTGACCGCCTCAAAGGGGTTCGCGGTTAGATTTGCGGCAAGACCCGCCGCCATTACAACAATCATCGTTTCGCCAATTGCCCGCGAAATTGCGAGGAGAAGACCGCCAACGATACCCGGTAGTGCCGCAGGAATAACGACCTGCCTGATGGTTTCTGATTGTGTTGCCCCAAGCCCCAAGGACCCGTCTCGCATTGCACGCGGTACAGCAGTGATGACGTCATCGGAAAGGCTTGAAACAAAGGGGATAATCATGACCCCCATGACGACGCCGGCGGCTAATGCAGATTCCGATGAAATTTGAAAGCCACCCTGTTCTGCCCAGTCACGGAAAAGCGGCGCGACAGTGAGTGCTGCAAAAAAACCATATACGACCGTTGGTATACCGGCGAGAATTTCCAGAAGGGGCTTTGCAAAAGCCCTGACACGACTTGATGCATATTCAGCCATGTATATCGCAGCCATAAGACCGACAGGTGCGGCGATACAAATTGCAATAAAGGAGATTAACAAAGTACCGGCAAAGAGGGGGATGGCGCCGAATTTTCCGGTACTCGCCACCTGATCCTCTCGAAGTGCAATTTGCGGCGACCATTCAAGCCCAAAAAGAAACTCCATGGGAGAAACGAGCTGGAAAAACCTTAACGACTCGAAGAGAAGAGATAAGACGATCCCAACCGTTGCGAGGACAGCTATTACAGAAGAAATGATTAAGGTGCAGCGGACAAAAGTCTCAATTTTGACCCTCGCCTTAAGGCTTGGCTTAAGAGTTCGCCATCCTATCGTGAGACCGATCGAACCAAATCCAATGAGTGCCACGATTAACGTTAAATCACTCAATCGACTTAGCGATTGATAATACTCAACCGCAAAAGGTAGCGCAGGCGCTGATTTTCCCTGTAATAACGTTAAGTCGTTTAAATCACGCACATTGTTGAAGAAGAGGCTTAGCTGTGCAGGGTCTGTCGGGAGCGCTCCTTCCGGTAAGTTTGTCTTAAGCAACCATTCCAGAACAGCCGCCTCACTTAGATACCATCCAAAAAACACAACCGCCGCAGGAACTGATAGATAGAGGGCTAAATAAAATCCGTAGTGTTCCGGCAATGAATGCAGTGATTTTCGATGACCTGAAGCCAGGCTAAGTGCCTTTTTCTTGCCGAAATGGAATGCTAACAACGACGAACCAATAATTGCCAGCATAAAAAAGAAAATAAGCACCTTTTACCCTTATTGATAAACAGATGGCGGAGGAACCCCGCCATCTGCGATTTCTATTTTCTACGTTACCTACATCTTCAGGTTTTGAAGGTTTGCGGCATCGGCTTTAAACTTTCGGCGCTCCGCCGAAGGCATTGGTATTAAGCCTTTGTCGGTCAGGTAGCCCTCATCGCCCCAGGCTTTGTCCGAAGTAAACTCGGCAAGATATTCCTTTATTCCAGGAACAACTCCGACGTGTGCGTTTTTCACATAAAGATATAACGCCCGTGAAACCGGGTATTTACCGTCGGAGATGTTCTCAAATGTTGGAGGCTTTCCCTCAATCAGCGATCCTTGGACTTTGTCGGCATTCTGATCAAGAAATGAATACCCAAAGACACCGAAGGCATTTGGATTTGCCTCCAACTTCCTGATTATCAGGACATCATTTTCGCCGGCTTCAATATACGCCCCATCCTCGCGTACAGAACGACATATAGCCTTGTAGCGTTTCTTGTCCTTTTTTTTCATCGCCTTGATAAAAGGAAACTTTTTACAGCCACCTTCAAGTGCCAACTCGGCGAATGCGTCCCGTGTCCCGGATGTTGGTGGCGGGCCGAGAACCTCGATCTTCCTGTTTGGCAGGGATGGATCAACGTCTGACCACTTCTTATTTGGGTTCGCAATTAGCTTGCCGTCGGGGCCGGGAACTGTTTTTCCAAGCGCGAGGTATATTTGCTTTCGCGTCAGGTCCAACTTCTTAGACGCTTTCGAGTTGGCCATTACGATCCCATCGTATCCAACCTTAACTTCTGTGACACCTGTGACGCCATTTTTCTGGCATTTCTTGACTTCCGACATTTTGATCCGCCGCGATGCGTTCGTTATGTCAGGCGTTTCGACGCCGACGCCGGTACAAAATAGCTTCAGGCCGCCGCCGGAGCCAGTGGCCTCAACCACCGGCGTTTTAAAGTTAGTGGCCTTGCCGAATTGCTCGGCAACGGTTGTTGCGAATGGATAAACTGTAGACGAGCCGACAATGCGGATCTGATCACGAGCAAAAGCCGTGCCTGCAAACGCCAATGAGGCAATTGCGGCAATAGATAGGGACGTTCGTAACATTCTTTTTCTCTCTTGATGCTGCATGGCGTATAACAACTTGAGCCATTGATTGCCGGTATGTGAACTCCGGAACAGCACCGGTTTAAATCCCTGATGACGAGTGTTTTATTACGAACTTGTTACAGTTTTATGACAACGGAAGAATCACCTTAATCAGCTCTCAAATGTCGGTAAGAATACGGTAAAGGTGCTCCCGACACCCTCTTCGCTATCTATCTCAAGCCTGCCGCGATGTCTCCCAATGATGTGCTTCACGATTGCAAGCCCGAGACCGGTGCCGCCCAATTCTCGGGACCGGGCCTTGTCAACCCGATAAAAACGCTCAGTAAGACGCGAAAGGTCTTTTGATGGTATCCCATCGCCTTGATCTCTTATCCTGACCATTACGTGGGAAGCTGAATTCTCCGATAATTGGTGATCTACTATGATCTTTATCTGGATTTCACTTTCCGGGCGCCCATATTTCATGGCGTTTTCCAGGAGATTTTGAAAAACCTGTGTGAGTTGGTCAACGTCACCTGGAATGTTGGGTAAGTGTTCAGGAAAGTCAGAAATGAACCTGATCCCCTTTTTAACGGCTTGGGCCTGGATAACATTCACAACGCCGCTGAGAAGGGGAATTAGATTGACCGGCTCTCGGGGTTGAACATGTTCATCAACCTCCACGCTCGATAAGGACAGAAGATCGTCAATTAGCCTGCTCATTCGGCTGGCTTCATTTTCCATTATCGAAAGGAATTTCTCGCGCGCCTCGGGGTCGTCTTTTGCAGCGCCTTGCAGTGTCTCAATAAAACCGAGAAGTGATGCGAGGGGCGATCTTAATTCGTGAGAGACGTTTGCTACAAATGTTGAGCGTATTTCATCCGCCTGCTTGATACGTGTGTTGTTTTTTAGTGAGATCAACGCCTTAATACGCTCGTTTCCGTGGATCGGCGTCGCCTGAATTTCAAAGATCTGAACTGTACCTCTGGAGATTTTTATCTCACCGGGTTCCGGATGTTTGCCTGCTAACGCGGCGTCTGCCAGGGACAGAACCACTGGCTGTCGTAATGCCATCGAAATATCCTCGCCTTCGATGGCTTCACCTAGAAGCTCTTTTCCCGCCTTGTTTGCAAAGAATATCGCGCGGCCGCTATCTAGAGCGAGAACCGGATCGGGTAATGCGTCAAAAACATCCGTTGGCGTAAGAAGATTTTCTTCCATTTCTATCTAACTAAAATATATCTTTATGCTTTTTTTCAATAACTTAAGATAATTTATATATTTAATTTCTTAACTTTTTACTTCTTTTTAATAAAATCACCACCACTATTTTTCATCAAACAATCAGACTGGATCCGCCCTCAACGAAAACCGATGAGAGAGAAGGAGATCTTCATCTTCTGACCGTTGTTGAAAAATGCAAATCTCATCTACCTGGAACTGAAAGTCTATGAGAGGCGCGAAACGTGCACGTAGCTCATCTTGGAACCTTCCAATCTCACCAGCGGCTAAAGATCCCGTAAGTGTCATGTGGAACCGAAAATCCCCCATGACAAAAGGTGAACCCCAGCGATCAATCAGAGACTGCTGGGTCGCGGAAAGATCTTCCATCCGGTACTTTGCAACGTCAGTTGTTGTTAACGGGGCCCGAAAATCGTCAAAATCCATTACTAACGCCGACGCCAACCGCCCGATACCATCCGAATATTCCGAAGTAAGTGCCAGAAATGTAGAAACCTGACTTATGGATAATGATCCGAGACCGACAGGATTAGATTTCGCCGAAAATGCTTCAACTGCGCTAAGAAAGTCATTTTCGTTATAGCTATCATGTAACCGAAAAGGCGGTTTAAGGGTTGCATGAAATCCATATGCACGTGGCGATGCTACTGCCACCCTCCAGCTCTCATCGTCGATATGGGCAAACGTGGGTGGAGATAGATCCTGCCCCTCTACAGTTCGGCCAAGCCATTCTGCACCAAATGCGCCAAGATGGCTTGCTGTCGCGGGAGAAAAATAGATTGCGTAACGATGTGCCAATTCCGTGTTCCTAACAAATCATACCATATACCCGAACGAACGTGCACTTTCGCCGGCTATACACTTACCTTGAGCGGTTGCTACATGCATTCGTCGCGATGCAGACTGATCAAGGAGATATAAAAGCTCATTGAGCAGGAATTCAAACTAGTACGTAAATCGGTGGCGACGAAATGTAGATCGCTTAGCGATAGGTAAATTCAAGCTTCCGTCTTTGTGACTGTCTCCAAACAGACACTAACCTGAAAAGTTCAGCTCACTCTTGGACCTGAGTGAATTCCCAAACAGGAAAGGGATCAGGCAGGTTAGGCAACACCATAACCCCGATCGAAGATAACCACAGTTTGGTATGTTTAAGACTGAACGCGCTCGAAGCTAACCCTTCAACGGGGGTTGTTGTCGCTTGAACGTGAGGACCCTGTCGGTCGAGGCGGAGACGTCTAAAGAGTAATTTTCCGCGTTGAATTCTTTCAACTGGGCCGCCCGATCGACCCGGTTTTCCATTATCCACCGCGCCATGCTGCCGCGGGCGCGTTTTGCGTAGTACATTAGTGAACGTGCTTCCCCATCCTTAACGTTAAGAAACTTTACGTTGATCACGTTACCGCCGAGCGTAGCCGGGTCTACCGCGTTGAAGTATTCATTCGAAGCAAGGTTAACGACGGTGGGATCGGGATGCCCTTCCAGGTCATCATTTAACTGCTCTGCAATCCTGCTGCCCCAAAATTCGTAAAGCGACTTCCCTCGTGAATTTACCAATTTAGTGCCCATCTCAAGTCGGTAAGGTTGGATCAGGTCCATTGGACGCAGGACGCCGTATAAGCCAGATAGAATACGAAGGTGATCTTGTGCATAAGCAAGAGTGCCCTCAGAGAGGGTTTTGGCTTCAAAACCCCAATAAACGTCACCATCAAATGCAAGTCCTGCCGGCTTTGCGCTATTACTTCTGTTATCGAGGTCGAAGGATTGAAAACGTTCGAAATTCACTTCGGCTAATTTATCGCTAATCCGCATCAAGCGTTTTAGGTCGCCTGCCGTCTGGGTCTTGGCTACGGACGCAAGTTCGCGGGTGTCAACGTCCAGCCTCGGACTGGTTGCCTGTATGCGAGTTTCAACGGGGGTCATGTCCAGTTTTTTCGCGGGGGAGAGTAGCGTCAACATAGTTTACTTTGACCTCCTAAAGTCGCCCTTAACGATTAAGCTCGGGGTGATTAGACCCCCGACAATTAAAGTTAAATCTCTGCACCGGAAACGCAAGTGAGTAAGAGCCCATTAAAAACGCCACAAAATCTGGCTATTAAAATAAATAATAAGTCTGCTTTTCAATTATTTAAAAAGGGTTATTAATTTAATTTATAAGTGGTATTGGCAACTTCCTTCAAATTTCTTTGGAGCGAATCTCGTTCTTTTTTACCGGGACAAGGGCCTCAAGCAACCTCTCCATCTTGGCAATCCCGACACTATCAACCCCATTCTTTACCAGGTAGTTTTTGCTTATGTCGCCGCCAGACAACTTGATCATGGTCTCTAGCGTCTCTTCTTGGTCAATTTCTCCTTCGATAAACATATGGCTTGATGATGAAATTGGCTCCATGATAGTGCGTACGCGAAGAACGCGAGCGCGGTTGGTATCGCTCACAAAATCGAAAACATAACGATCTTCGGGTTCGACCAGCACACGCTGCGGGTCTCCCTGCTGAACGATTTTACCGTCTTTTAAAATTACCAAATGATCTGCAAGCTTTAGTGCCTCATCCAAGTCATGGGTTATGAAAACGATAGTCTTGCGAAGGCCTTTTTGGAGTTTGAGCAGCAAATCCTGCATATCGCTCCTTATCAAGGGGTCGAGTGCCGAAAATGCCTCATCCATCAACATAACCTCGGCGTTTGATGCGAGAGCCCGGGCTATTCCGACCCGTTGCTGCATTCCCCCAGACAACTGATCCGGGTATTTGCCCTCGTATCCCTGCAATCCAACCTCGTCGAGCCACTTTTCAGCCTCCGAAAATATCCGTTTTCGTGAAAAGCTCCGCGCTTCAAGCGATAGTCCTACATTTTGAATTACGGTCCGGTGCGGCAGAAGTCCAAAATTCTGGAATACCATCGACATTTTTTCCCGACGTATCTGGCGTATTTCGTCGGCAGAGCAACTCAAAATATCGTTCCCCCCGTATATAATCTCACCCGACGTAGGCTCGATGAGACGATTTATGTGCCGAATGAGGGTGGATTTGCCGGAGCCTGAAAGTCCCATGATTACAGAGATTTCACCTGCCTTGGCATTGAAATTAATATCTTCTAACGCCAAGACATGATTGTATTCCTCAAGGAGTTCAGACTTGGTTAAGTTCCTATCCCTGAGAGCCTTCAGAGCAATCTCGGGCTCTTCACCAAATATTTTATAAAGTGCGTTGATCTTGAACTTAGGCTCACCGGCATCGGAAGATACGGTCATCGGCGGTGTCCGGGAGTTATTCGAGCCAGTGCAAGCTTTGTTGTCCTATCCAAAATTATAGCTAACACCACTATCCCGAGGCCGGACAAAAGGCCAACGCCGAGTTCAAGGTTTCGTATTCCGCGGAGTACCAGTACGCCCAGGCCTGGGGCTGATACAAGAGACGCGATAACCACCATAGACAGGCTCATCATAATAGTTTGGTTAATGCCAGCCATAATGTTGGGAAGTGCAAGTGGTATCTGAACTTTCGTAAGCTTTTGACGGTCGGTTAAGCCATAGGCGGTTGCTGCCTCCAAAACTTCGACATCAACCAATCGAATGCCCAGGTCGGTGAGACGAATGACAGGAACAATCGCATACAAAATGATCGCAATTCCGTATAACTTTGGCTCGGTGACGGAAAACAGAAAAATTAGCGGTATTAGGTATACGAAGGCGGGAAGCGTTTGCAGCATATCCAGAATCGGTATTACTGATCGCTGTAAACGGTTGCTGCGCGACATCGCTATTCCGATTGGAACTCCGATAATGACGCAAAGTAGAGAGCAAACAAAAATCACAGCTAAAGTCTGGACGGCGAATGAGTAGTAGTCGACGAAAGCAAAGCCTATCAGTCCAGCGGCAACAAAACAGACTAATACAAGTGAGCGACCCACAAGCATAACGATCGCAAGCAAGGCGGGGATCATTATCCACCATGGTGTGGTTTCAAAAAGCCACAAAGATCCCTCTAAAAGCCAGCTAAGCGGCTGTGTTAGCGGATCCAGCACAAGGCTGAGGCTGTCTTTGATATCAAGAAAGACGTTCTCTATGCCCTTTGAGAGTTCCCTCGATTTAGGAAAGGCTGGACACGACGCGTGCAGCGCATCCATTGAAGGGAAGGGTAGTTCCCACAGTGAGAGGTTTGCTGACCCTTCTCCTCTTGCTTTTGCAACAAGATCGGTAAGGCTTGTTAGGTTGTCTCCCTTCCCGTTACCACCTTGGCACCACTCAGTGAGGCCAAACGCGGAGAAGACAGGCTCATAAATCGACATTTTCTAGTGCCAAATCAGCGTTTCTGAATTCTTATTTCAGTATTCCGGCCAGCTTTCCTCTCGCCTCGTCATTTAACCAACCAGCCCAGACCTTTTTGTAATTTTTCAAGAAATAAGCCGTGGTTTCCTGTGAGGAGGCATTGTTATCCTTTTTCCAAGCCAGAAGCGTCCCCATTTGCAGGTTAGTAAAGCTTAACTTTGACAACATTTCTACGATCTGGGGCTCGCGGCTGGCGAGCTTGCTGGTTACTCCGGTCACCACTCTTGCTGCAGGGAAGGATGAGATGCCCTTTGGGGAACAATCTGGTTTTCGGTTGCACATGTGCACTTCCGATTTAAATGGGCCTAATTCTACGGGAACCATATCGTACTTTCCAAGCAAAGCAGTTGGCGCCCAATAGTAGCCAAACCACGGCTCCTTTTTCTCATATGCAGACGCAAGCGATGCAGCGAGTGTGTCACCGGAACCGTGGTTGAAAACCCGCATTCCTTTTGCTTTGAAGTTGAAGGCCTGCTTGAGACTGTCATTAATGATACGGCACCCCCAACCTTCCGGACAATTATGAAAACGGCCACCCACTAACTGAGGGTTTTTTAGAACGCCTTGTATTGTCTTAAGTTCGGGGTGTTTTTCGGCTAAGTACTTTGGTATTAACCAATGTTCCTCGCCGCCGTCAGAGAGCACATTACCGACAGTTTTCACTTTTCCTTCCGCTTCCAACTGCTGATAAACAGGCGCCGAGTTAATCCACATCTCGGTAACAATATCCGGCTCTCCTTTTTCGGCAAGCGATGTTGCTGCAGGAACAGTATCGGAGGGAACGGCTGTTACCTCACAGCCATAACCCTGTTCCATAAGAAACTTAGCAACGTTGGTAATTACTGACGCTGATGCCCAATTCATTTCAGTGATCGATACCTTACCGCAATCAGCGTTAGCATTTGTTGAAGATACCGAAATCAAAAGGATAATGGCCAATGCAACGCTGAAAAGGCGGTCACAATTTTTCCAAGGCTTATCCATGGCTACGTCTCCAATTCTGTACCGGCGTTAAGGCCGCATTGATGAGAGAGCCTACCAAAGTTCGGATATGCGGCGGCGGGAACTCCCACGAGGCTAAGGAATTTTGATCGCTTGATCAAACTTCACTGGCCCAATCTCAAATAGTGAATGCAATAGACGGAAAGGAAATTTCGAAAATATCCTTGTGGCTTAAACGGCGGCTCCCGACGAAGGCTCAATATCCTAGAGCGATAATGAGGGCGTTACTAACGAAACTTATAAGGTGCAAACAAAAATGCCTGTCGACCGAAACCGACAGGCATAAGGTATTAAAATTTTGCAATGAGAGTTAGGCGTTAGAACCCTTATCAGAATGGGCGTCAACAAACATCTTCACGAAAGCCTCTTTCTCAACGAGGCCTTCAGCATTTGGACCCAACGCGTCGAAGTTTTTCACGAATTTGGTCATCGGAGAGGCCTTGAATTCGGCTTCCGACACAACTGAGTCCGAGTTGGCATCCATCGATGCAAAGTACTTTTCAGCCATCTCTTGGGCTGAGTGCGCGTGTCCTGCACCGCCGCATCCGCCGGCGAAGGCGGCACTAGACATGAGTGCGGTTGAAAATGCGATCCCGGAAAGGATCACTGCTTGTCGTATCTTCATTATTAGCTCCTGAATTTGATATGTAAGTTACGCGATGAACAAATAGTCGGATCAGGAAGCAACGACATTTATAAATGGAACAAACATTTGCATGAATTAGTTCCCTAAATTGCAGCTATTTTACCGTCGGCGCACTTTACAAAATCTTAATCCTGTGAGGGTCCAAACAGTCAGACCTGTCGTAAAAGCGATATTATATCTTTTCGGATTTTTCGTGACGGAATTTACTTTATGGAAACTATCGCCCTCCTTTTTTGCAGCCTTTTATTCGGTGGAATGACCCTCTACTCTTTTGGGTTTGCCGCGTTTGTTTTTTCTGCACTTCCGCCCGAACTTTCTGGCCAAACAATTCGGCAGGCGTTTCCGCATTTCTATATCTTTGTGTTTTTAACGTCGGTTATTTCGGCGGTGTTATTTTATTTTTTAGACCCAATAGCGGCCGCCGTGATGACCATAATCGCGGTAGTGACCGTTCCTACGAGGCAAATTCTTATGCCGGCAATAAACCTAGCTTCTGATAATGGTGCAAAACAGAAGTTTAAAATTTTGCATAGCCTCTCCGTATTAATCACTTTGAGCCAAATTATTGGCTGCGGTTACGTCCTGGCGAGGTTCGTCTGAAATTCGACCGGCCGCGACAAACGTAGCCTCGGTCACGCAATTTTGAGCGACAGCCTCCTTCCTTAATAGTGGCATCCGCGACGGATAGCGGCAGCCCTTTGGGTATACGTCAGCATATTACGTGATTTTTAATATTAAACGCCGGTGAAAATGCTCGGTCCAAATTTTCTTGTGAAGCGTAATAAAGACATGGTGAGCAGCTCTAATTCAGGACCGCCTGAAAAATCGTCTGGTGATATCAATGCCAAGGCGGTTTCTGGCCCCGATTGGCTGCTACGGGATCTCCGGTCGGACGTAGCTGGTGAGGTTGGTGCCGTAGCGATTTATCAGGGTATCCTTGCCGTATCACGTAACCCCTCGGTGCGGATTTTTGCACAAAATCATCTGCGGTCAGAGCGTCGGCATTTGCAATTGGTGTCGACACTTTTAGGTAAAAAACAAAGGACGCTTCTAACACCAGTGTGGCGGCTCGCTGGTTTTCTCACCGGCGCATTGCCATCTTTCTTCGGCGCCAATGCTATTTTTCATACTATTTGCGCGGTCGAGACGTTTGTCGATACACATTATCAGCAACAAATAGACAGACTTCAGGCAGAGGCGCTGCACCCAGAAGTATTGAGCATCTTGGAATCATGCAGAACGGACGAGATTAAACATCGAGACGAGGCGAAAGACCTGTCAGGCGCCGCGGCTGGTTTTTTCACTAAAATATGGACTTTTAACGTAGACCTTGGTTCACGTGTCGCCGTGATGTTGGCTCGCAGGATTTAGAACACTCATTCAGGCAACTCAGACGTTATATGCAAGGCAATATCGACCGAGCCGTAATCAATTCATCACGAGCCCGCCATCCACATAAAGTGTTTGTCCTGTCATAAACTCACTCCATGATGAAGCGAGAAATAAGACAGGTCCGGCGACGTCTTCCGGTCTCGCTATTCTTCCCAAAGGGGTTTGCATCGAGATCGTATCCTTAATCATTTCCTTTGTGTTAACGGTGCCTTCAGTCGGATAGACCAAACCAGGCGCGACGCAGTTAACTCTTATACCGAGCGGCCCGAGTTCAACGGCAAGATTGCGACTAAAGCCAATTAGGGCAGATTTGGCCGTGGTGTATTCATGATAGGGGATTGACGGGCGGGCAACGAGATCAGTTGCAACATTTATGATAGCTCCATTAGATCGTCGTCGCATGCCTGGCAGTACCGCCTTGCACACGCCATGAGCTGACATCAAAGCCCCATCAATTTGCGCCTGATAGTCTGACCAATCGAGTTCCCAAAACATCTTTCTGTTTTCCTGATCAAACGTATAGGGCTTGAAGGCGTTATTAACGAGAACATCGATTTTGCCAAAATTTTCCAGAACGTTACTCACAAGGTCGTCAACCGCCTCTCCAACGGTCACATCAGCCTTGAACGCCAACGCATCACCAACCTCAGTACAGCAAGCAGTAACAACCTCATCCGCAGCTTCCGAATTTTTCAAGTAGTTTATTGCTACCGACGCCCCCTCGGCGGCAAAAGCCCTAGCAATGGCGGCACCGATCCCACGGCCTGAACCGGTTACGAGGACCACTTTCCCTTCAAAATTCATAGAATGTCCTGTCGTTGCGATTTTTTAAGTGTTTAAACTCAATCAACAAAAGTCGCCAAGGTGTCAGCGCCGTCGATGGCTGATTGTTCAATTTCCGTTAACGTCACCAAATCAAGCAGATTAAATCGCCCGTCATGGTGCCAGCCAGCTTCGGGTTTTGTCATACAGCCAAGAGCGCTTACCCTTGTTACCCCGGAGAGCGCTAGTGAATTTGAGAGATTAAATAATTGATCTGGTGATGCAGAAATACCGACAGTTTGAAGGGTAGTTTTATAGGGCGCGATCAGGGGGACTACTTCAGCAAGTGCGTCAACTGCAACGACCTTGATCGTTCGATTTAGACTGCTTGGTGAAAGTCTCTCTGTATGGTCGACAAAGGCTACACTCCAGCTTTTACCGGCGGAACCAATTAGTCCTCCGGCAGGATCGTCAAACGATTTAATTTCCTCTTCATTGCGCCAAGCAGCAATATTATTCAAGTCGCCATCAGAAAGGGACCGGCGCGGATATTTACTCTCGAACACGTCAAGCTCATGAGCGAGATATTCCGCGAATTCCCGCGGTGAAACCTTTCCACCCCGCTCTACAAAAAATACATGAGGTGAATAACAACCATGTTGGTCGTAGCGCATAACGTCGTAGGCGGCCTTGTGCGCATTGAGTTTTCCTTTTTGGATGTCCAATGCATCCTTAGAAATCATGCCGAAGCCTACTTTATGCCCGTAAGCTAAAAATCGCGTTGTGATTGGCGTGCGATCACGCATGGATTTGAGCGCATCATTGCCCCCGTATGCGAGCACTGCTTCAGACCCTTCGAGTAAAATGCTCTCAAGCCTAGTGTTTCCACCTTTCCACCAAACGACCGCGAAGCAGTCGGAAATCTCGGGTGCAACCGCCGCAATCGCCTCAGCAAACCAGCCCGCAAAAAGTGGTTCGGCACTCGGCACCTTTCCGATGTTACCTGCTTTCACAAGAAGGCCTGAAATCATGCTCCAAATTGGGAGCCCGGGAACATTACCCGACCATATATGAGTGAGAAGATCAGGGCCATACGCGCGGGCATATCCGCCTTTCGGAACGGGCTGAAAGTCATCGAGAATAGTGGGGTTCGCAAAATCCTCGACAAGAAATTTCTGAAGCTCGGGTTTTCGAAAGGTTTTCAGATATCCGGTCAAACCCAAACGTATCATCTCTGCATCGTAACCGGTTACAAGCGGTAAAATTTCCTCGCATTTTTTTCGATAAGGATCGTTTCGGTCGAGAAGGCGATTAATCGCGCAATCAATAATCTCAATGATCTGTGCCACAGGCATGGCCTTTAACTTCGTACGAGCAGCGTTTCGGACACTTGTTGTGAGTGTCCTCACCTGATCTTCTGAAAGTAGGGGAACCTGTATCTCAAATTTGGATCCGACACCGTCAAAATATAGTGCCTGCCACTCAACCTCGTCGACCGACAAGCCAGGCAAGTAACCTCCGCGCTCAATCATTTTTTTATCGCCCACATTCAAGTTTGCGCGGCATTCAAGAATTCCTCAACCGCCATTGAGCAGCCCCTCGCGTCGTTACCATCGGCACGACCTAATAGTTTGAAACCATCAGCAGTTGCGATGCCCGCGTCTTCAGTCAGGATTGATGTAACGATATTAAAATGCGCAAGATCGCAATGTGCTAGAACTCCTCTTTCACCTTGAGGCAATTCTCTGCCAGTAACCGGGTTTACGACACGGGTTTTTATCCAGTGTGGTCCAAATTTAACGGATGGACAAACTACATTTCCTTGGTCATAAAACTGCGTACTAAGCTCCGTCATGCCGTACATGTTGATGCACATATCGCGCGGGACCCCAAAAGCCCTCGAAATATCGGTGTAGAAGTCATCTAGCGTAGGTGCATTCGACTTGGTTTTAAATCCGCCAGTATCAAATAACCGACTACCTGCAGGAAGTGAGAACGAAATTTCGCGTGCTCTCATCTCCTCCAACAGCGGAATATAACTATAACTCGCGCCAAGAAGAGCATGAGGCTCCTTATTTACCTCAGCCTCATTTAGCCTCTCAAAAAGAGCTTCAAAATCGATACCTTCATGGTTCATTACATAAGCACTTTGCGGAGTACCAAAATTTTTAATGGCCAGTGAGAAGTAGTGGGCTAACGAAGAATTCGGCATAACCTCTTCTGAGGGATATAAGACGCTCATTTCGATACTGTCCCTATCGGCAATAAAGAATTCCTTAAAACCACGGGTCATAGAGGCGTCATACACGTCTAAACTTGAATGATAGCTTTTGCCCTTTACTCCAGTCTCCGTCGTGCCACTGGTTGTAAACAGATATGGGGCGTCGTCAGGCCGACAGCAGGACAAACAAAGTTTCTTAAAGGCGTTAATCGGTACGAGGGGTATATCCTGCCATGACTTCACTGTGCGTGGGGTTCGTCCGCGTTGAGATGAAAAATGACGAAAAGGATCATTGAAACTAAATTGATACCTGTAGAGCTCGAGCGCTATTTCGTTGAATACTTCATTCGAAGTCGTTGACCCAACAATTGCGCGTTCATCATCCGCGACAATAAAGTCCAGTAAAGTTTCGATAATCTTCTCTTGTGTCATGCCCAAACTACTGCATTACCATTCAAGTGATCCGACTAATGCTTTCGGGGTGGGGCAGACTGACAACGCAGTGATTATGCGAAGACATCCCGTTTCCCTACGCCGGCACAACCCGGATCAGGTTCTAAGGGTCGTCGTGTTGGCACCTTGCGCCGCGTCGACATCTCAGCTTCCTAACGAAGCTCCCCTAGGGTTCGATCCCCGAGTATGACAACGGGAATGCATGAGGACAACCCGATAAGTGAACGAAATTACCACTCGTTACCTATACTCCTAATCTAATCGTCTGGTGTTTTCGTAAATTTTTAAAAGACGGGAATACTATGAAACAACTTCTTATACTCGCTGTTCTCATGATGGCATTTGCAACCGCGCCAGCCTTTGCCTGACGCCTTTGATGCACAAAGCGTTGATCAGTAACAACTCCCGCATTTTGTTGCGCGGATACATTAGGCACGGAAAATGAAGACACTTCCCTACACAGCTGCAACCGAGACCGGCGACAAATTCGATATCAATTTTCCGCTCCACGAGGAGACCGGTGATGCCGTTAAGGTGCACAACCTGGTTTCTTCTCTCCTGAGCGCGATCGAGAGTGACATAAAGCTCTCAAATGGAATGGACAATGGAGATGTCTTGCAGGCGATTGCGATGGCCCTTGCTATTCGCGCACGCATGATACACGCACCCCACGAAGTCACAGCGCAGATCGCTCTCGACCTGCTCTCAACAGCGGTAAATGCCGCCGGAAAAGCCCTTCATGATCGCGCCGAAGCAGGGACAGCCTGAGGCGGTGACTTTTTTTGGCACAAAATGTTGTGACCTTGTAAGTCTGTTTCCTTTGATAGTGAAAAACTCCAAAATTACTCCAGAAAAGTTCTCTAAACATGTTGCGCCGGTAGACTATTATTGTTCGCCTTGAGACGCGCGGATCCGTTGAAAAAAATTGGTTAATCCGCAGTTTAACTTTTGCGGTATTGACGGTTGACCGCGCACCGAAGAACCCCCACCTTTTTAGTATGAAGTCGACGGGTATTATTGTGGCAAGCCTCACCTTAATCTCCATACCTCTATTATTTCGCGGTGTGGCTTTTGCCAATGACCCAGCATTGGCTCGCGCGATTGCTGACCTCCGTGCAAGCGACACGGAGTGGCGTCAAGAGCGAGATCTCTTTAAAGAGCAGAGAAAAGCTAAAACCATCGACCGTGTCGAAGCTGAAGAATACGCGGAATTCGTTGCCTCATTACAACGCCAGAAACTAGAAAACTGCGAAGAGGTTCGAAGGCTCGGTGGAAACACCGCCCTCGAAGGAACTGATTGTATAATTCTTACAGCTCGTGAATCCATGCGGATACAGGAGACAGTGGCCTCAGAACCTCCGCCCACCGAGATGGAAGAGGCCAGTTCCCTTGACGACCAGTTAAAAGCCCTAGAAGCAGAACTCGATAAAGAACTTGCAAAAGCTGAACGTAGAGTGCGGGAGACGACAGCAAAGCGCGTGGCACAATTGCCTCAAAGACAGAATGCGAACAGCGGGGGCGCAGCTAATTCACAGTCGAGAGAAAACCGAGAACTACAACAGGCTCGATTTTCGGAACAGAAATTCTCTGATGCAAATCAGAAGCCGAGTAATAACGCCGAGGTAATTCAACGAAAAACAGGACTTCGCGATGCGAACAATCAACGGCCAGAAAATCGATCCGGTGATACAGATCGAGATGACACGATTAATCAAGGCTCTAGTGCAGTCGCTGAGAAGAAGTACAGGTCCCTTAAGGCAGACAGTTCGCCCGGTGAAAGCGGGAATGACGACGATATCGTCTTGAGGCAAATACGCGAGGCAGCAGAAAAAGAAACCGACCCCGTGCTAAAAGGAAAGCTGTGGGAAGAATACCGGAAGATAAAAAAAGCACGGAACTGACGAATTCATTGTAAGAGAAGGCAAGGTGAAGCAAATGTCCCCCAAAAAAGCCGCTTATAGTTCGCCGAATAGTAGAAGCTGGTTAAGCGCCATAGCTGTGTCCTTGGTAGGCATTTTTTTGGCAGGTTGTGTGACTACATACGAGAAACGAGGGGCATCTATAAAAAAAACCGAACTGCTTCAAACTGATACCAAAATCGCGGAAGCAGAGCTTTTAGAGGTGCGTATCAGTACATTTGATCCCGGAAAAATTTCAGAGGAAGATGGCAAATCAAAAGACGTAAGTAAAAAAATCCGTCAAGCCGAAGGATACTTTATTTCGACAAAACTGCGCGATGCTATGCAGAGTTCGGGACAATGGGGACCGGTCCGCGTCGTCCCTCGAGGTAAAAACGACGGTGAAGTAGCGGTCACCGGGGAAATCCTCGAATCTGACGGCGAAATACTTAAGGTCAAAGTAAGGGCAGCGGATGCAACCGGCCTCGAATGGTTTGATAAGGAGTATGAGGCAGTCGTTGACGAAAGTGTGTATCAAGAGGCATCGCGTCAGAGAACCGATGTATTCCAGTCGCTCTATAATAAGATTGCAAACGATATTGCGGCTCATCGACTGGAAATGTCAAAAAGTCGTATCGCCCGCATTCGGCAGGTCGCAGAGTTAAAATTTGCGGCAGAATTCGCTCCAGATTTATATGGAGAATACCTTAAGGCGGAAAAAACACCCGCCTCATCCAGCGGCTCTAACATCCTGGCCGGATTATTCTCGGCGGTTAAACCCACCTCGAAGCCAAAAGACACAGGCCCAATCCGGATCGTTCGTCTTCCGGCAAACAATGATCCATCATTCCAGCGCATAAAAAGGATCCGCGCCCGGGAAAACCAGCTAATAGAAACGCTTGACCAGCAATACGATGGTTTAAGCAGAAGTATAGAAGGCGCATACACACAATGGCGTACCGCCCGACTTACGGAAATGAACGCGGTAAGAAAAGCCGAACAGTTGGAAAATGAGCGAGCCGGAAAGGCGATTATTACGGGGCTAATCGGCACCGCTTTGATCGTCGCCGGCGCTAATAGTAACAACAACTGTCCTGGCTGCGGAAGTGCAGCTACAACCGCCGGCGCAGTTGTTCTCGCCAAAGCTCTTCAAGATGCCATTGAATTATCGGAGACTGCAGGCGCCGACCGTAAACTTCATCAAATAGCGCTTGAAGAACTGGGGCAATCACTCGCGTCAGAGGTTTCACCCATCGTGCTAGAAGTTGAAGGCGAAGTTGTCGAACTCAAAGGCTCGGTTGAGGATAAATTTCAACAATGGCGTGTCATAATGACAAAACTGCACCAGAAAGAGGTTGGACCGCTTGATAAGGTTTCATTCTTGAACAACTCTAATACAAGACTGCTCCGATAGGTCTGCAGTAACAAAGAAACGGGTTTTGAAAATGAAAATTTCCGGCCCAAAGCCCATAGCGAAAGACACGCAACAGAGAAAACTATATCTGGCTGCCGGTGCAGGCATCGCGTTACTGTCTGTAATCGCGCTTTCTGTTGTCTTCATACTTCCAGAAACTGTTAAGGAAATATCTTCGTCTGAAAATAAAGTTCGTGAAGCCTCGAATTATAAAAGCACACCGACATCCAAAAAACGCGATCCTGTTCAGATAACAGAGACATCATCGGCGTCACGATCCGCTGATTTTGCTGAAAAACAAAATCTTGGAACTGCAGAGAATTTATTGCGGGATGCCCTGCGCTTAAAATCTGAACTTGAGGGCAGGGGTGTTAAAGTATGGGGCAAACAAAAGCTGACCACCAGTTACACAGAAGCGCTCATCGCACTAAAAAATGCCAATACCGATTTCGATCGCGCCGACTACAAAAAAGCTATTTACGGATTTCAAGAAACAATCAGGTTACTAAATACGCTTCAAACAAGTATCAATGAGCGCTTCATTAGGGCAGTTACGGACGGTAGAGCCGCCCTTGAAACGGAGAACTACGAAGAAGCACTCTCTGCATTTAAAGTCGCAGCGGCAATCGCACCGGAAGACCAGCAGGTCGCCAGTTTACTTAAAAGAGCAAGATTGCTCCCAGAGGTTATCGAATTAATGAAAAAGGGGCGTCGCCTCGGTCTAGAGGGAAATCTTGACGCCGCGAATGAAGCCTTCCGGAAAGCAGCAAATCTCGATCCTGAATATCATCCGGTAAAAATCGCCGCCAATAGAACCCAAAGACTAATTGCAGACCGTGATTATCGAGATGCTATTTCAAAAGCAATTATAGCTATTGACGAACGCCGTTTTGAAAAGGCCGCAGCCGCCCTGTCGGCTGCTCTGAAAATAAAATCCGGCGGCGACGAACTGCGGGAGTTACAAAACCGTCTTGAACATGAGCGTCAGGCGGCTATCGTTACGGATTTTTCACGCAGCGCACTTCAATCGCAGGAAAAAGAAGAATGGCAGGCGGCAGCAAAAAAATATGGCCGGATCCTCGAAATCGATCCCAACAACGGTACAGCAAAAAAAGGGCTCGAACGTTCCAAAAGGATGCTAAAGCTGCACCGCCAGATCGAATTTTATATTAAAAAACCAGAGCGATTGACCTCTGACGAGCCTCTCGATCATGCAAAACGACTTTTAAAAGCAGGGGAGGTCTCCGTAAATTCAGGACCCCGGCTAGCGGCCAACATCCGTCGACTAGAAGATCTCATCACGGCAGCCTCGGTACCGCAAAAGGTAGTGATAAAATCAGATGGCAAGACGTTCGTTACAATCTACAGGATTGGACGTTTCGGCTCTTTTTCGCAGAAAATTGTTAGTCTGAAGCCTGGTAAGTACACAGCGGTAGGGAACCGTCCAGGTTATCGGGATGTCCGCATAGATTTTCGGGTGCTCAACAATGCGATAGACCCTATTACGATAGTCGTGCAATGCCTCGAAAGGATCTAGTTTAATGATCCGAGTTTCTTACGGCGGCAAAGAAACCAAGAATTTGTCATTGGAATTTCCAATTGCACTTGGTCTTGCTAATGACGGTACGCTGTTGATCGGGAAAAAGGCGGAGGCTGTCGCCAGCCTTTGGCTAAGAAACCACAAAGAACGATACTTTCTTCAACCCGACCCCGGCGGTTCGCCAGCGAAGCACAACGGCAATCCAATCGAAGGTTCCGTTTGGCTGTCAGATGGTGATTGCCTCGAACTCTCCGGCGTATCGATCCAAGTCGGTATGGATGGAAATAGATTCGGTCTTAGTATTACCGATAGCGCCTTCGGCCGGGATACGGCTACCGCTGCACCCGCAGCCGTCACTCAAAAAGAAGATGAACCGAAGTTCAGTTTCTCAGAACCCCGCCGCGGAAAAGCCAATTTTACACCTGCCGCTGGGACGAGAATTTCAAAGGCAAAGAAATATATCGCAGGTATATTTGTAATCCTTGGTCTCGGAGTTGCGTTTGTTCTGTCCGCGTCGCCAGTTTCTCTCGATATAAACCCGTCCCCGTATTCCGTCTCACTATCTGGCGTGGTACCGCCGATACCAGTCGGCGGCCGCTACTTGGCTTTACCGGGAACCTATAAAGTCCGCGCAACGCTGCCAGGCTACCGCTCACTTGACGAAATTGTTTCAGTGAAATTTGGCGAGACGCACCTCTTCAAGCTGCAAATGCCTAAATTGCCAGGCCTTGTTACGGTAAAAACATTTCCTCAGTCCGAAGCAGAGGTGCGTATAGATGGAAAACCTTCAGGTAAAACACCACTTTTCGATGCAGAGGTTGAGCCAGGACTTCGGACATTTGAGATTACATCGAAACGTTATCTTTCTGCCAAAAAGAAGTTAGAGGTTGCCGGTAAAAACCAACGGCAAATCCTAAATTTCAACTTGAAGCCTGCCTGGGGGGTGGTAAATGTCACTACAATACCTCCGGGCGCTAAAATTCATCTTAACAATGATGCTGTTGGCTTTACGCCGCAGTTGATCGAGCCCGTTCAGGGAGAGTACCGATTAAAATTGACCAAAGACGGTTGGAAAGCCGCTTACCGAGAATTCGCAATTAAAGCAGGTCAAAACATCGATCTAGGTACTATCCGTCTCAGAAGAATTGACGGAAAGCTCGGATTGACCTCGAAACCTGCGGGCGCAACGGTCACAGTGAACAAAATTTTCAAAGGCCAAACGCCTATTATATTAGACCTAGAATCGGGGAAAACTTATAATCTCAGGTTATCTAAAACGGGCTTTGTTACAAAAAGACTCACCGCAAAGGTCCGGCCAAATCAAACGACGACGCGCTCAGTGCAATTAACTCCCGAATACGGCACCGTTTTCCTAAAAACGACGCCGCCGGGAGCGTTACTTAAAATCGATGGTAAGGCATCGGGGAGCGCATCGAAGCGGCTCCGTTTGCAAACACGAACTCACCGCCTCGAAATTACAAAACCAGGTTATTTGCCATACATAAGCAGCGTTACACCAAGGAAAGGCTCATCAAAACAAATAAATGTAGTCCTAAAAAGAGAGGTAGACGCTCTTCGCGAAAAATCACGTCAAACAGTAACTACACCGTCAGGCCTCAAAGTGCGGATTGTACCAATTGATGGGTCTGTTCGCTTCAATGTCGGGGCATCTCGCAGAGAGGCGGGTCGCAGATCTAATGAAAGTCTCTATCCTGTTGAATTGACCAAAAGCTTTTTAATAGGTGAGACCGAGATCACCAATGCGCAATACCGACAGTTTCGTCCACAGCACAATTCCGGGCCAGGTCTCGACGGAGAAAGGCAACCCGCTGTATCGATAACCTGGGATGAAGCAGCCCGCTTCCTCAACTGGCTCAGCAAGAAAGAGAAATTAGTGCCTGCATACCGTGAGGTGGGCAAACGTATGGTCGCGAAAATGCCATTGACGTCGGGATATCGGTTACCAACCGAAGCAGAATGGGTGTACGCTGCAAGATATATCGCCGGACTACGGCCGGCGTCAGATCCGCTAAAATTTCCCTGGGGGGCGTCTATGCCACCGCCAAAACGAAGTGGCAATTACGCAGATGAAATGGCTGCTTCCATTGTCCCCATCAGCATCAAGGGATATTCGGACGGTTTTCGAAAGAGCTCACCGGTGGCAACATTTTCGGCCAATGCTTATGGTGTATATGATTTAGGCGGTAATGCAGCCGAATGGATAAACGATTTTTATGATACATCCATCGGCAGTCGCCGGCTTAAAAAAGACCCGGCGGGGCCAGATAGCGGCAGGTTTCATGTCATTCGTGGCTCAAGTTGGCGTCATGGTTCGATCACGGAACTTCGTCTTTCTTATCGGGATTATTCAGATGAAAAACGGAATGACCTTGGCTTCAGGATTGCTCGTTATGTCCAAAACTAGAATAAGTTTCGCGCGCGTTGCAGGGGCTGCCGCTTTCGCCGGCGTTATATCTCTAGCGTCAGTGGGTTTTGCTCAATCCGATAAAAAAAAGCCATTTTCAACATCTGCAGCAACCGAGCAGGCATCCGGCGCGGCATCGTCAACTAAGACGAAAAGAAAAACCAGAAAGACCGTTTTCCGGCCGAAAGAGACAATCGCGCCTGGGAAATCGGTTTCCTTCCCACCCGATATTTGAGCTCATTTCATGCGAAAATTATTTCCGTCCGAACTTATTTTTCAAATTTTTGCCCTACTGGCGGCTTTCATTATAGTCCATGCAATTTATGTCGCATTAATAAGACCTAATGCAGAGGCCTTCCAAACTGAAGAACAAATACGGCTGGAACAAAATGCCGACTATGAGCCTCAGCGTTCAATATACGTAGTCTTGCGAGACTTCGAACAAGAGGTCTGCTTTGTTCTGATGCTATGGGCCCTCTCTATCCTCGGATACAAGGCTGCGCGAATACGAAGACAAAATACACAGCTCCGGCTCGATCTTGTCGGGCTACCGGAGGGTGAGTATGTCTCGGTAGAGACGGCAGAGCAGGCATCTTCTCTAATTAGAAAGCGTTTAACGCCGGAGGCACAGGATTATCTACTGTCTCGTGTAATGCTTGCCGCGATCGACAGGTTTTCCGCAACACGAAGCGTTCAGGATGCATCCAGTGTTGTCCATTCAACATGTGACGCGGAGGCGGAAAGGGCCGAGTCAGAGCTTTCGATTATTCGTTATATCGCATGGGCAATCCCTTCGGTCGGATTTATTGGCACCGTACGCGGTATAGGCAATGCATTGGGACAGGCACACCGTGCCGTCGAGGGAGATATTACTGGAGTAACCGAAAGTCTCGGCGTCGCCTTCAATTCAACTTTCATCGCACTATTAATCTCTATCGTACTAATGTTTCTTATCCACGCCCTTCAGTCATCTCAAGAACGTTTAGTCCTGGATGTTCGACGATATTGCGATGACTGGTTTGTCCGTCGCCTGAGAAGTTGAAGGACCGGCAAAGCGTAGATGAAAAAGAAACGGACAGTTACGCCGTTTAGCCTCGCCTTCCTAGACATTATGTTTTGTGGATTTGGTGCCGTGGTTCTGCTCGTGATCATCCTTAACGGCGAAGTTCTTCAAAAGCGAGAGATAAAATCGGAAGATTTACGCGGAGAATTAAGCCGCGCGATGATTGAGGAGCAGCTCGCCTTCGAAAAGCTGAGCCGAATTCGAAAACAAGTAGAAAGTGTGAAGCTTACGACCGAAAAAATAAAAACAGCAATCGTTAGCGATGCTGAAGAGCAAGAAAAGGCCGAGAATGAACGCCGGATATTGCGTCAAAAACTGGCTAACCTCGAGAAAAAACGTGTCGCGCTTGAGGCCGAAAAGGCGGCGTTACAATCCAGTACCCAAATACTTCTGTCTCGGAATAATGATAAGCCTCAGAACGGTTCGAGAAAAATCGGTTTTACCGGCGACGGCAAACGCCAGTACTTGACGGGGCTCAAATTAGGCGGCGAGAGAACTCTCATCCTTGTCGATAGATCCGCCAGCATGATGGATGAAACCATTGTCAACATCGTCCGCCGCAAACTAATGAGCGACAAGCAAAAGCAACAATCCCCCAAATGGCGGAGGACAATCCGCTCCGTAAACTGGTTACTCGCAAACCTTCAGAGTGATACAAGTTTTCAAATTTTCACATTCAGCACCGACGCAAGACCCGCCATTAGCGGAAGCGGCAACCAGTGGATGAGTTCTGACGACAAGGCGGATCTCGAGTCAGCGCTGAAAGGTATAAAAAATGTTGTTCCGGGCGGAGGGACCAGTCTTCACCGTGCTTTTCAGGTTATCCAAAAACTCTCGCCAAGACCTGACAGCATTATCTTGCTCACCGACGGATTGCCAACACAAGACCTTACTGCAAAGAACAACCGGTCCGTCTCTAGTGAAGACCGTTTAGAATTGTTTCAGTCAGCAGTCCAAAACCTGCCCGACAATATCCCTATCAACACAATGTTGTTTCCAATTGAGGGGGATCCGCTCGCTGCCGTTTCATTCTGGGAATTAGCTATACGGACGAAGGGCTCTTTCATTACACCTGCAAAGGACTGGCCATGAGCCGTAGCCGTCGCCGTGATACCCAAATATTCTCGATGTCATTTCTTGATGTCGTGTCTTGCGGTTTCGGCGCTGTGATCCTGTTGCTCGTTCTTGCACTTTCCCTAGAACCGGTAACGGTAAAGCGGGTTACTGAAGGTCTTCGTATTGACGTTGCAGAGAGCACTGCCGCCCGCAAGAAACATGACCGTGAAACGGAGCTCCTGATGGTTGAGTTGGCCGAGCAGGAGCGCATCGCCGCCAACTTGAGCAGAGAGCTAAAACGCGTGAAACAACAGTCGTTGCAGTCTAACGCCATAATAGCCAAAACATCAGATCAACTCGCCAGACAGCAGCAGAAGGCGAAGGAGCTGGAGATCGTTCGACAGAGGCTAAGCGACGAGATGAGACGCTTGCTTGAGCAGCCAGGATATAACCCTCCAAAAGAAAATTCTATTATTGGGGGTATCCCAGTTGACAGCGAATACATCCTTTTCATCATTGATACCTCCGGCAGCATGCAACAATTTGCATGGCCGCTTGTCATTAAGAAGGTGCGTGAGGTCCTGGAAGTATACCCTCGGGTAAAGGGCATTCAAATTATGAACGACATGGGTCGATATATGTTCGAGACCTATAGCGGTCGTTGGATCCCAGATACTCCGTCTCGGCGCCGAGCAGTTGTTGACCGATTGAGAAGCTGGAACAGCTTTAGCAACAGCAGCCCAGTCGAAGGAATTGTATCTGCAATCCGAGGATTTTACAGGAAAGACCGCAGGATCAGTCTTTATGTCTTCGGGGACGACTTTACCGGACGTAATATTACTAACGTGGTCAAGGAAGTCGCCCGGATCAACGCTTTGGACAGAAATGGTCGTCCACGTGTTCGCATTCACGCGTTTGGATTTCCTGTGCTTTTCCGTTCCAATAAGCACAAAGCGAATAGGGAACGCTTCGCACACTTGATGCGTGTTCTAACTGAGCGGAATGCCGGCAGTTTTGTTGGGCTAAACGCCCTTAAATAAATTTTGACCGCTGTTTCAGTCGAGCCGGGTTACAGTCCTCTTGCCGAGCTCTGCTTCTTTTGCGCGATAAAGAGCTACAGCCTCGGTGTGACGTCTTGTCCTTTCATTTTCCGATGAACCAATGGGTGGTTGCTCGTGATGATAGAGGCCGTAATGGTCTTCACCTCTTACAAGCATCGCACTCGTCTGCAGCTTACCGCGTTGTCTGAGGCTTGGCGCTTGGAAACAGAACGTCAATCCCATTCGCCTATGATCCGACATATTCGGGAGAGACCCATGAATGGCACACGAATGATGTACCGATGCTTCTCCAGGAGCAAGCGGCATCGAAACTGGAACCACATCGTCAGTTTCAAAGTCAACCAATTGGCCGCTTGGCAACATATTCCGGTCATTAAGGTCCGGCGCGGCAAGCGGTAATGGACCATGTTTATGGGTGCCGGGTAGTACCTGCATGCAGCCACTTTCTTCGGTGGAGGGCGTTAAAGCGACCCAAAATGTCAAAACTTCTGGCGGTTCATGACCGAAATAGGTTATGTCCTGGTGCCAAGTCACGTACCCTTCGTCGCGATCGTTTTTAAACCAGCAGTTGCTGTAATATAGCAATATATCTGGGCCAATTAGGTCCTCAGCGACGTCAAGCATTCGCGGTGTAATTGCTAGCTGATATATCCAATCGTGTTTAAGGTATAGTTTAGAGCGATTAGTTCCTGCGATTTGACCACCTAAACCTTTTTCAAGCGCTTCTACCCGCTCACAGATATCGGCGGCTTCAGTTCCGGAGATAATATTTACAGGAGACAAGTACCCATCTTCACGATAACCGATAACTTGTTTTTCGTTCAGTGCATTTAGAGTATCCATTGGGATGGAATGTACCCTTTGTTGTTTGAAGTATTTCGAATACACATAAAAACTGTGTCTAAACTGCGTTTACTGCGAAAACACAAATGGGGTTTGTTTTACTACCTAAATTCGCATGTCAAACCCCTTCTATTTGACGATAGAGGTTGGCACAAATCAGCTTTTCAAATGCAACCGTTATGGAAATTGATTTATGACACTCAGAATGACACCAAAGCTCAAGAAATGTGCCAAGATCTACCTCACAAGTTTGTTACTGATACTGTCAAAAAGCGTCATGGCCGAGCAAAAATTACTGGATGATTTCAAAAACAACCCCGCAGACAGATGGAAGTTTATTGCCGACACGGTAATGGGAGGCATTTCAAGCGGACGATTGTCGTTTAGTCATAACGAAAACGCGAATTTTGCACGAATGATCGGAAAGGTGAGCACGGAAAACAACGGCGGATTTATTCAATTTCGTAGATCCATAATCGACGGCCTCCCGGCGGACACCAGAGGATTGAAGCTCTCGTTAAGAGGCAACGGGCAAAAGTATTTTGTGCATATTCGCACAAAAGGCACTTTCTTGCCTTGGCAATATTACCAGCATAGCTTCATAGCGAATGTAGATTGGTCGGAGACGACGATGTTGTTAAACGAATTTCGGCCCTCAGGTGTTCTCCTCAGAAAAAACATCGATCCAAAGAGTATTAAATCGATTGGCATCGTGGCATTTGGGAGGGACCATGAAGCAGAAATAGATGTAAGGAAAATCAGTTTTTTCTAGGTGTTACGGTAATCATTCACCGCGCATCAACACCATCGATTTCAAAAGTGAGCGTCGACCAGAAACTTCGCCAGACAGCACCGTCGCTACCTGAAGTCGGGATCATATGAACAGTGTCCATCATATATAAACCTTCATCATTGATCGGCACTTGGACTTTTCCATTTTGATCAGTAAACAGCCTTCCAACCTCCACGGTTGCATCGGTAGAGCGGTGGAAAATAGTAGTCGGTGCCATAGGAAGGGGTTGCCCTTTCCACAATAATCTCGCTGTTAAGTAGATTTGTTCCCTCGGCCTTAATAAAAATGGATTGTCTTCTGCCACCCATTCTAAAGTTAAGCCTGTAGGGATATCTTTTCCCCTCGTTATTAATGACTTACCTCTCATTAGAAGCGCCTTTGCAGAACGCGAATAAGCTTCCGAAAAATTTTCCTCGCTCAATCCGCGAGACAGATGAGTTTTCCATATGGCATCCAGGCCTTTTTCACCAAGATACTTCCGAAATTTCTCAGCCTTCTCAAAGGTCATGATTTCTGGCTTTGTTTCGTAGAAAAGAACCTGAAGCCCCGCAACAGTGACCCTCTGGTTTATCGCGGGGATGTCACCTACGAAACCCTCCAAGGGTCTCTTGCCGCCTCGGTCAGCAATTCCTCCCAAAACGGTCTCAGAGGGCAGATAGGGGAGGGCTTCGCCTTTAAAATTAGCACCAATTTTCACATCCGCGACGATGGGAACACTCTTGCCGGCGCGAAATTCAGTTGGCTCGAGCCAGACTTCATGACTATGAGTTTGTTTCGTCAGGAAAACTATGCTGAATGTAAAAATTAAAGTTATAAGAAGTTGCATATTGCAGCGTCGATGACCCAATTGATACCGACCTTCAAATTATTTGATCGCTACATCGTATAGGACAAAAATGAACATACGCAGCCTTTCAATTGTATTTTTTGCCGTATTTTCATTCTATTTTGCCAGCCTTTCAATTGTAAATTCTCATGAATTACGGCCGGCGATTGCCGATTTATCGGTCGTTGGTGATGATAGCTTTAAGATTTCTATATCTCTAAATTTAGAAGCTTTTATAGCCGAAGTAAGTCCCGATCACGAGGATACAGATGAAGCACCGTCCGCAAAAAAATATAACGACTTGCGAAAATTCTCACCCTCGAGACTGCGTTCTGCTTTTACCCCAAAAGAAAAGGAATTCTTAAAAACGCTCACGGTAAAGGACAGCGGAACGACGCTGGCGATTGCGCTTGAAAATATAGTTGTCCCACCTGTAGGCGATATCGAACTGCCGCGTCGATCAAACGTTATACTCACAGGAAAACTCACCCGAAGAACTGACGCTCTCATACTCAAATGGAGTAAATCCTTCGGCCCGGTGGCGGTTCGAGTTCGAGGCGTGTCCTCGGCAATGGGATCTCGAGGCACAATTCTTCAATCCGCCTATCTAAAGAATGGCGAAAAAAGCCCACCCTTGCGCTTAACGTCAACTATTACGTCGACAAGCTGGCAGGTTTTTCGTCAATACATTGTTGTCGGTTTCGAACACATACTCCCGATGGGCCTTGATCACATTTTATTCGTGATTGGTTTATTTCTTCTATCGCCCCGACTGAGGCCCCTGGCGTGGCAAGTCTCGAGCTTTACAGTGGCGCATACGGTCACTCTGGCTCTCGGTATGCTTGGGATCATTACTATTTCCCCAACTATTGTTGAACCCCTTATAGCCGCGTCTATCGTCTATGTTGGCGTCGAGAATATCATCACCAAAAATCTTAATCGCTGGCGAACAATCATCGTTTTTCTATTCGGTCTTCTTCATGGACTTGGATTTGCAGGGGTGCTGACTGACTTCGGTCTTGAAAAAGGTCATTTTGCTGCGGGGTTGATTGCTTTCAACATAGGTGTAGAGCTGGGTCAATTAGCCGTTATCGCGATCTGTTTTCTTTTGGTCGGTATATGGTTACGGAATAAACCCTGGTATCGAACAATCATTTCAGTACCCGCGTCGATTTGCATATCTTTTGTAGGGATTTTTTGGTTTTTTGAGCGCGTGTGATGATATCTGCACCATCTATCATACCTACCCATCTACCTGATAATTCAACTCAGTAATGGAATCATATCGGACTAATGCTCGAAATTACCTGCTTTTGAAGCACGTATGATTAAGATCCAGATCCATAAACAAGCTGCCATCATGAGAACACCCATCAGATAAAAACTAAGATGAAGTCCTATTGCCTCAATCATCAAACCCATGGCAACGGGAATAATAGTCGACGCTGCACGGTTGGCAGTAGTGCGCAGCCCAACAGTCTGTCCCTGAGTTTCGGGGGGTGATGCAGAGGCCATGACCGAAATCATGAGTGGCTGGTTAAAACCAAGCATCAATCCTCTTAGGGCAATAGCCGCGAAGAGTGGCCAGAAATCCAAGAGAAGCGGCGTAATCGAAATGAGAATTACGGCGATTGCCAAGGTAATCAGAAATAAATAAAGCTGTCGCTCGACCGATTTTATGCGCGGAGCGAGGGTTAGCATTAGCGCTCCCACAGCACCGAGTAGAGAATGGCCTGTGCCGGCCAATAAGCCGATATTCTCTCCACTCATACCGATATCTTTCAGATAAACGATATAGAAGGATTCCTGAACGCCGTAGCTCGCGATGCGAACGGCACTCAGATAAACGCATATACCAATCGCCGGGACCGTCATCATCCGAAGCGCCGACATATAATCTGCTCGGCGCGGCAAAAGGTCAGAAATGCGGAAACGACGTGCAGACGGAATTGAAGCAGTTTTAAACGTCGGTATAGCTAAACAGGATATAAGAAGGCCCAAAGCCCACGCTGAAATCGCGATAAATCCACCCCACGGCCCCCAAGTGTCCCATCCCCAGCCCGCCAACGGCGGTCCTAAGAGCATTCCAAGTCGGACGGAGACTGATAAGCGACCAGCATGCCTAGTGCTTCCTCTCATAAGCTGTGACACGCTGGTCTGCGCACCCATCCAGGTCATCGTTGTAGCGAAGCCCCAAACCATTTGAAGTATGAGGATGGCCCACACAGATGGCAGAACAGGAAAGAGTAGCGGCACAACCACCGCTATACCAGCGAAGAAGATCATTACCGGCCTTGCGCCTAAACGATCCAGCAAAACCCCGCCATGAATTGCAAACAACAGACCCGGCAAATGTCTTATACCGAGGAGAACGCCGATAATCCCTGGTGACATCTCCAAGTAAACTGCCCACAGAGGAACTATGATTGATGAGATCGTTACATTACTGTTTGAAAAGACGCCTGCACCGTATATCGGTAGTTGTTGTCGCAAAGCAGCAGGAAACCTGATCATTTGTGGCGAGAGAGGTTTGATGATGAGGGTAAGGACTTTGAAGGCGACATATCCAGACTTATAGCGGGTTTTGTAGGAAAGGGGAGGTTAGTCGAAAATGAAATACATGCTGGTTGTGATGATCACGATGGGTTCACCGGTTATCGGAGAAAAGTCAAAGACGTTTGAACTCCGAATCCCGCAAGAAAACTATGAAGAGTGCATGAAATCAGCAAAAGCTTTCGAGTTCGCTCTACCGGTGATTTCCATTACGACAAATTGTGAACCTAAACGTGATGGTGAAGAACCTAAAATGAAGGAAATTTGAATTGGACGGCATAATTGGAATTTTAGTGCTCGGATTAATGGCCTATTTAATCGTCCGATACCCACTCAAAAAGATGCCTGTCGCATACAAAGTCACATTTATCTTCATTTTCGGCATAGTTGGTCTAATCTGCTTATTTGCAGTGATGGGATATATGGTAAACTAAAATATATCTATTTAAATTAGATACTTATACCTTTATATTGATTCTCTACTGGATCACCCAACAAAGTCTTCCAGTCTGCATTTATTTGTATGGTGAGAATAAGAGAACCACTAC
Organism: uncultured Alphaproteobacteria bacterium; assembly: GCA_913046035.1. Lineage (GTDB taxonomy): Bacteria > Pseudomonadota > Alphaproteobacteria > MPNO01 > UBA830 > UBA830. The sequence continues at coordinate 49,254 of CAJWSW010000011.1, forward strand.
GATCAAGTGCTCTCTTAAAAAACTCTAATTGTTTCAATCCAACGTTAACCTCGGCCGCGATACGTCGGGACCCCAGGATCCGGCAGCCAAATACCCTCTGGAGTAGGGCCAGATTGCCAAAATATATCTATTGGTATCCCGCCTCGAGGGTACCAATAACCGCCTATGCGCAACCAGGTAGGCTCTATACTTGAAATAATTCGTTTTCCAATTCCGACAGTGCAATCTTCGTGGAAGGCGCCGTGGTTTCGGAACGAGCCTAAGTATATTTTTAACGACTTCGATTCGACAAGCCAATCAGCTGGCACATAATCAACGACAAGATGAGCGAAGTCCGGTTGCCCCGTCATCGGGCAAATAGAGGTGAATTCTGGCGCTGTAAACCTTACTAAAAATTGCGTGTCAGAGTTCGAGTTGGGAACTTTCTCGAGTTCTGCTTCGTCCGGGTTTGTCGGCAGAGTGACGCTCGATCCAAGCTGTGTTAGCTGAGATACATCGGTTTTTGTCATCTAATTAACCTTTGCATTAAACGGCCGTGGTGCTCCGTATGATACCGCAGTTTAAACAATAACCCTCGGGTGTCACGAAACTGCTACCAAAATTAAACACATTAGCATCTAACTGATGGCCGGGAATATCTAACTCTTTTTATAGAATTGGAACTAGCAAATCTGTTTAACAAGAGTGATATTTGCACAGAGCTTGCAACCAGAGGGTTAGGTTTTGTAAATGTCGTAATTTTAATGTGTAATTACAAATTACATGCCGAAAATCCCTCAAGATTTTCTGCAGCAGGAGGTTAAAATAGACCGATCTAAAGCCCTTGTTTTATTCTCTGGCGGTCAGGATTCCGCAACTTGTTTAATGTGGGCGCTTGATCAATTCGATCACGTGGAAACGATTGGGTTTGACTACCGACAACGACATTTAGTTGAGCTCGATGTTCGAGAAGAATTTCTCTTGTTGCTGAGGCAAGATTTTGCGGCGTGGAAAAGCAAACTCGGTGACGATCATTTGATAGACTTAGGCGGGCTTGCTTCGTTGGGCGATACGGCTATGACACATGAAGTTGAATTCAAAGCCAATGAAGATGGTTTACCAAACACCTTCGTACCTGGCCGCAACATAGTTTTCTTCACATTTGCGGCGGCTCTTGCCTACCGCCGTGGGTGCAAACACGTCGTGGCAGGAATGTGTGAGACAGACTACTCCGGTTACCCAGACTGTCGTGACGATACAATCAAATCCCTACAAGCTACATTAAATTTAGGTATGGATGCGCGTTTTGTGCTCCACACACCATTAATGTGGGTAGACAAAGCGGAAACCTGGCAGCTTGCCAAAAATCTTGGCGGGGACACGGCGGTAAAACTGATTACTCGAAGCACTCACTCTTGTTATTTAGGTGATCGCAGTGAATTGAAAGACTGGGGTTATGGATGCGGAAACTGCCCAGCTTGTGTGCTAAGGAAAAACGGATGGAACAAATTCCAAAACTCCCTGCATCCCCTAAAGAGGTAATTCCGAGTTGTTTTGATCTCAAGAAAATCAGCAATTACGGTGTTTATTTTAGAACAGGTGGCCGCTTTTTTCAGCTTTTACGGCGAGATAGCGCTCGTTGTGTTCATTAGAGGCAAAAACGTGCTCAACACGTTCGGCAACCTTGATACCGTATTCTTCAAGCTGTTTTACTTTGCGAGGATTATTTGTGAGCAGTCGCACCTCAGAAATGTCGAGTTGGCGGAGCATTTCGGCAGCCGCTAAAAAAACTCGCTCATCATCAGCAAAGCCGAGGCGTTGGTTAGCCTCTACTGTATCGAAGCCCTGGTCCTGAAGCGCATAAGCACGTAACTTATTAATCAGCCCAATCCCTCGGCCTTCCTGTGCCAGATAAAGCAATACGCCGGCACCTTCATTGCCAATCTGATCGATTGCGCCGCGCAGCTGATCACCACAATCACATTTTAATGATCCTAAAACATCGCCCGTAAAACACTCCGAGTGTAATCTTATCAAGACTGCTGTATCCGGGTCCGGATTGCCTATCACAATGGCAAGATGTTCGGTACCACCATCTTCGGGTCGAAAAGCAACAATTTTTGCATTTTCTGCACCAATTAGCGGCACATTGGCTGCAGTTATACGCCTAAGCCCCGCGGCCGAGCGGGTATCATATTCATTGATTTCATCTGCGCTCACGGAGACAATCTCTGGATGGCTGCCGATTGTGATACCCGGCACCGGGACAGCCATTACGGAAGGCAACAGTCTGCCTATCTTCGCAAGTTTTACCGACGACATAATAGCGGCGGGCACATCCTCCCGCTCAGAATTAAATGGTCCACGCATAGGATCGGAGAGATCAAATTGAGGATCGGCAAGCTGGCGGATTTGTTCGACTTTTAACCAATCGGGGTAAGGTATGCGAACCACTTCGGGTGTGTATAGACGGATTTTCAGGGTTTCAGCGCGATAATGGGTTAACACGACGTGAGGTCGTATTCCGCCGGCAATATTCGTTTGATCATCAATCCTCTCGGATGTCGCCATCTCAGTAGCAATAACAATTGCGGCATCCTCGGTCCCGTTAACGACGAACACCGGTCGCCCGCTTCTTAATTCATAAGCAGCGCGCTCGACGCTAGCCAGAGGCGAAAGTAAGCCTTGCATTGAGAGATCAGTAGGAGATTGGTTGGTCATAAAAAAACAAGCAAAGTTGATACCATTTAATACGCCCCCTGACGTAATTCGACAATGGCTGGTTGCAACGGGGACAATAAATATTCATCTGTTTGATCTAATTCAAAAGCGAATACTGAATGGTGTGTGTGCGCCAAGAAAAGCCTAAGCCGCTAATTTTATTTTCAGCAACGTTAATCGATCTAAAAATAATGAGGCGACGTCTACATGTCCTGGGATGGACGGACGGTCACGTTTTCGCCCACTGAGTTGAGAGGAAACGGCGTATTATTCAATGCAGGACCTCCAACAATGAAATACCTCTACAAACGATTTTGATAAACTTTGCATCGTCAGAAAAGGTATGAGACATCGATGTTCAAAACTTTTGCGACATTGCTATGTCAGATATCCGCAGAAACATGTACACCTGTATAAAGGACATGTTTTTATAAAGGACATGTTTTCCGGCGCTTAGCGGTTTGTACCAGTTTGTTAGATCGGTTGTGACGAAATTTACTTTTATTTATCCGCTCAGAATGTAAGTTTCGCACAACAACTTATGATCCTTTGAAGTGGCTTCACACTCTGACAGGTTTTCGAAAAAATGAGTTTTGATCTCGACGCAAATATCGTTAAAGAAAAAGCAAATGAACTAGGCGCCGATCTAGTAGGAATTGTCAGCGCCGACACTCTCAATGAGTTTCCTCCAGACCCAAAGTGGCCGCAGACACCTGACCGTATTTCGCCACACGTCAAAAGTGTGATCGTAATCTCAAAAAGGATACCCGTCGGCGCATTTCGATCGAAGTCTAATATTCCTGTTCAATACATGGATATGTTGGTCCTTCGCGCGATGGACAAAGTCGGTTACCGGCTAACCGAATGGCTTGAAAGTCAGGGCTATCCGGCATTCGTTACAGCAGCGCAGGAAACAGACTGGAGCTACAAGAAAGCAAGTTACGGACGTTTAAGTACGCGCCACCTCGGTATTGAGGCTGGTCTCGGCACATTTGGGCTTGAGGTAAATATTTTGACACCCGAATTTGGGCCGCGTGTATACCTTACTGGTATTCTTACAGAGGCGACCATTGAAGCTGATGAACGCATTACCGAGCAAGTTTGCATAGGTGAATCCTGCAGTCGCTGTCTTTATTCTTGCCCATCAGATGCCGTTCGGCACTTCGGGATAGATAAGAGGGAATGCGCAACAGAGGCTCAAGAATTTGGTTTTGCGACAATCCTGAAGTTTTGGGGTCAATTTATAAACGAAAGTGAAGAAAAAAAACGTGACCTGCTGCGCGATCGTGAAATTTTTGGTTTTTGGCAAGGACTACTTCGCGTCGTTGGCTCCTTCGGAGATTGTCCCCGCTGTCTCGCGGTGTGCCCCGTCGGGAATGACTATCACGCCTTTTTATCAGACATTCAAAAAGTCATTCCCGAAAAAACTCCTGAAAAAGTTGAGAAGGCTAAAGGCTTCAAGGAGGCGCGTAAGAATGGTGATCCAGTCGACGGTCTAAATGACTGGAATGTGCGTTGGGTTGGCCCTGAGGGCTATAAGGGCATGGTTGCGCGCCAACTTCAGGCCTTCAAAAAGGAACAACGAGAAAAAGAAGAAGCCGCCGCTAAAAAGTAGGGGATGAACAGCATGGTTTCAGCATTTCAATCGGTATTAACAGCCGAGCAAATAAAAACGAAAGCGCAAGAGCTGGGCGTAGACTTGGTCGGTATTGCCGATGGTTCAGTTCTTGAAAACAACCCACCGCCGGAATTTCCAAAAAAGCCGTCGGACATCACAGAACACGACGGCGGTAAGGTGATCGTTCTTGCCAAACGATACACGAGCGGTACGACGAGGATCACGCGTTGGGATGAGCGGCATAAGTACTACAATGACGAGCTAACGCTCACGATGCTTGAAGAAGCCTCACTTCATCTTGTTTACTGGCTGGAAGACGAGGGTTATCCCGGCATAATTATCCCACCAACGCATGTCGATCCGTGGGCCTATCGAAACGATCCCGACGAGCATCTAACCACATTGCTGTCCTTAAACCACGCCGCGGTGGAGGCCGGGCTCGGGACGCTTGGGTTAAACCTCCAACTCCTTACACCGGAATTTGGTCCCCGGGTCATGTTGTCTGCAGTAATGTGCACATTAGACTGCGATACCGACCAACCGATGACCGACGCACTCTGCAAAGGACCAGAATGCGGTCGTTGTCTATCAACATGCCCCGGTGATGTAGTAGGGCATTGGTCGCGTGATTGGGCGGCTTGTGACAAATATCGCTCGCCTCACGGATTTGCTCAGTTAACGGATCATTTAGAGAACATTTTTGATGAACCAGACCCCAGCGAGAAGCTTAACCTTCTTCGCTCCGAAAATTCTTTTAATCTCTGGCAAAGCATCCTGAGGGGGTCCGGTGTCGTTACTGGTTGTCGTCGATGCCAAGATGTTTGTCCCGTCGGCGAAGACTACGAGAGAATGATCGGAAGTACATTAGACAAAATCCCAGAAGATACACCCGAGAAAGCTGCTCGTCTGGCGGCAATGATCGATGCGGAAGCGAGCAACGATCTACCGGTAGAATTTGAGGCCCAGAAACGTTGGATCGGTGCACCAAAATATAGTCGCGGGAAATGAAGAAATCAGACGAACGGTTAGCGCTAGGCATTCCAGATTCGCCAGAAGCCATTTTAGAAATTCAGCGCCGTCAAAAGCCAGTCGCCTTTAATAATGCCAAAAGGGCGCCCTTCTGGAAGGGAAAGCTTGATCATATTAATGCATCCAAACTCGACGACCCTGAAGAATGGGCAAAGATCCCGATACTCGACAAGGATCAACTTCGCAAACTCAGTGTAGAACAATTCTACGAGGATTTTTGCATCGCACCACGAGAGGATATTTGTGAGTATTGGAGATCCGGTGGCAGCACCGGGCAGCCCCTTTTCTACCCCAAAACTTATGATGATATTCGGTACAATATGGTGGGTTTCGCGCGAACCTTCCAATGCTCCGGCACACTTCCCGGCAACGTCGCACACGTCTCCTTCCCGTTGGGCATTCATCCGGCTGGACACATGTGGGCGCGGGCTGCACGAATTATTGGTGTCGGTGCGGTATGGGGTGGAGCAGGGGCTTCGCTTCCGTCCGCCATGCAGCTTCAATTAATCAAGGATCTTAAGCCAACCTTATGGCTAGGAATGTCTAGCTACGGGCTGCACCTTGCAAATCTCGCGGCGGCGGAGGGTATTGACCTCAAGGCTGGCTCAGTGAGCCGAATTATGTGCACAGCAGAGGCCGTCTCATCGGCTAAAAGAGCTAAATTGGAGAGAGATTGGGGGGCCGAGGTTTACGACTGCTTTGGCATGACAGAGTGCAGTATGATGGGGGCTGAAAGTGAGAAACGCGACGGTTTTCACATTTGGACCGATCTCGCGCATATCGAAATTCTAAATGAGGAAACCTTTAAACCCGTAGACGAAGGCGAACCAGGTTTATTAGTTATGACGCCTATGTTTAGCAATAATGGAGCGGCTTTCCTGCGGTGGAACTCGGGTGATATCGTCACTTGGAAAAGAAATGGTGAGACCTCTTCAGAGTTTGGTGTCTTTCCTATTATCCGCCACGCACACCGCACGGCCGGCTTCTTCAAAATTCGAGGGGTGAATATAAATCATCAGGAATATGAAGATTTCATATTTGATATCCCAGAGATCAACGATTTCAAAGCGGAACTTGTTACAGCGAGTGACGGAACCGACGCATTCTTACTTTCGATCGAATTGCGACCTGGCAGCGATACCTCCGTCGTCACGCAGAACGTAATCGATAAGACAAAGCGTGTCTTTGAGGTCACAGCAGACGTTCACGTCATGCAAATAGGAACTCTTGCAAAAGAATTTGAAAGTTCCGTTAAGGCGCCAAGATTTGCCGATCTTCGCAAATAAGATCCTCAACAAATTGCGTTCTTGCCGTGGTGGAGGCAATTAATTTTTTACCGCATAAGTGTGGGAGCTTTTTATACATCGGGAAAATAGACACAGCCGGAAAGGGCGGTGACTATTGACAACATACCCGTTGTTGCGAGAGGCCGGGTGATGCGGGACACATTTCGATTCGGCTATGTTGAGAAGGAATGTGCACCATATTCTTTAATATACTGATAAATCTATACTTTTCAAAAAAAGTGGCCCA
>CAJWSW010000012.1 GCA_913046035.1 uncultured Alphaproteobacteria bacterium
TTGGACTACACACGATGGCCCATTCAACTTTGAGGGAGAATGGTATCATCATCGGCAGGGCAATATATGGCCGCGACCCTACCAGCAGCCACATCCACCTGTCTGGATCACGATGGGTAGTGGCGCCTCAGCTAAACGCGTGGCACAGCACAAACACATTGGCGCTGTGTTCTTAGCTGGGTATCCGCGCATTCGGAGCGTATTCGACGGCTATCGCGAAAGTTACCTTGAGGCTCACGGGGAGATTCCTCCGTTAGATCGGCTTGCCTATTTAGGCTTATGCTTTATCGGAGAGAACGAGCGCGAGGCTGAGGAGGGCGCCCGCAAGCTTCTATGGTACATGGAGTCCAACAAGGTTCCACCTGAGTGGAGCAACCCGCCTGGATACCACCCAGCACCAGTCTCTGCGGCGGTGATGCGAGGTGCCGGCGGATCAGGGGTTCCAACACGTCCGACCCTGCATGAACAGATGGCGCGCGGCAATGTATTTGCGGGAACACCGGACCAAGTCTTTGAACAAATGAAGGCGTTTTGGGAGTATTCCGGCGGCTTTGGTAACATGCTCATGATGGGCCAAGCAGGTTTCCTGTCAGACGCGGATGCCCTGAAATCGATGAAACTTTACAAGGCAGAGGTTGAGCCGCGTCTTAAAGAGCTAGAGGCTAACACCGACCCCGCTGAGCTTTGGGAAAAAAGCAAGGCAGCACCGGTGAAGGAGTGTGCTGATACGCGTCATTTCGGCGTGGAATTTGTGAGATAACTTCCTTACTTTTTAGGTGGCGATCTAGCAGCGAAGACAAAGGATTGTTAACAACATGAGCAAATTGAAAACCTGGTTTTTCACTGAGGACTGCTACCCGGACCTACCAGATCAGAAGACATATGATTCAATCCGTGTAGACCTTCCTAACATGCATTGCGATCCGGAAACTGCTAGCCGACTATACAATCAGTACCTAGATATCTGGTGTGCTGCAGATGAAATGGGCCTAGAAATTATGCTCAACGAGCATCACCAGACAGCAACCTGCATGGTGCCAGCGGCACCCATAATGATGGGTATACTCGCACGCCAAACTAAGGATGCCAGACTACTCATTCTCGGCAACCCGTTACCCAACCGTAACCAGCCGGTTCGCGTTGCAGAGGAAATGGCTCTTGTTGACGTAATTTCTAAGGGTCGGGCAGAAGTTGGGTTTGTCCGGAGCGTCCCATACGAGGCGGCAGCGGCGAATATCCTCCCTTATCGCGGATCAGATCGTTTGTGGGAAGCACATGACCTAATCTTAAAGGCTTGGACCACACATGATGGTCCATTCAACTTTGAGGGAGAATGGTATCATCATCGTCAGGTAAACATATGGCCGCGACCCTACCAGCAGCCACATCCACCTGTCTGGATCACCACGGGAAGCGCAGGCAGTACACTACCGGTAGCCCAACACAAACACGTGGCGGCAGTTTTTCTGGCCGGATACTCTAAGGTGCGACCTATTTTTGATGCCTACCGTAAAAACTACCTAAAGCTCCACGGAAAGCACGCTCCGCTTGACCGGCTTGCATATTGCGGGCTGATTTATGTTGGTGATGACGAGAGGGCAGCAGAACAAGGTGCCAATAAAATGATGTGGTACATGAAAGCCAATAAGGTAGCGGATCATTGGAAAAACCCACCTGGGTACCATGCACCAGCAGTTGCCGCCAACGTTCTTCGTGGTGCTCACGTTTCTGGATCCGGTGCCGCTTACAGCACCGACCTAAACGAGCACATGCGCCGTGGCAATGTATTTGCGGGCACCCCAGACCAGGTTTTTGAACAAATTAAAGCGTTTTGGGAGTATTCTGGCGGATTTGGTCACATGCTGATGATGGGCCAGGCGGGGCATATGACGGAGCAGGAAACCCTTCGATCGATGAAACTTTATAACGAAGAAGTATATCCGCGCCTGAAAGAACTCGCGCAAACATGGGATCCTGAAGAAATCATGGAAAAGCGTGCCTCGATGCCGGACCGTGACCATGCCGAGATAAACGAGCTGTCTGTCGATTTTGTCAGGTAGATGGATGTCTACTATTGAGTCCAAATTTGTGGAGGTTGACGGTGTTAACACCCACTACTTGGAAGCGGGGCCTAAAGACGCGCCGACGGTTGGATTACTTCATTCCGGCGAATTCGGCGGTTGCTCGGAGATTAGCTGGGAGTTTACCATTCCAGCATTGGCCCAACATTTTCATGTACTTGCAGCGGATTGGCTTGGTTTTGGCCGCACCGACAAGGTGTATGATTTCGCCGATCAACGTGCGCGCGTATACCGTCACATGGCGCGGTTCTATGAAACTATGGGGGTCGAAGAGGCGGACTTTATAGGAAATTCGATGGGTGGCTCCAATTTAGCTCGGATGATTGCTGACCCGCCACCTCCACTACCGGTGCGATCTGCGGTGCTTTGTTCCGGCGGCGGTTTCACCCCACTCACAGATGAGCGGAAGGTACTCCTGGGATATGATTGTTCCGATGGCGCAATGCGGGACCTCCTCCACGCTATGCTGCACGACCCAAAGTGGGGAGACGATGCAGACTATGTGGCAAAACGCCAAGAAATCGCGCTGCTTCCTGGCGCTTATGAGGTTGCCAGTGCTCCTCGGTTAAAACGACCCCAACCCAACGACGAAGATGCCAAAAAAAATGCCCAAAGTTTCGGCATTCCAGACAATACAATCTATGAAAACGTTCAGGTTCCAGTGCTTATCGTCGCGGGTGAGAATGACCCCTTGCGCGAACCTGGTTATTCAAACGACCTAGCTTCACGTATTCCGGAAAATGAGCACCACGTTTTTATGGATTGCGGACATTGCCCCAATATCGAGCACGCAGATAAGTTTAACGAACTCACTATAGATTTTCTCAAACGTATACATTCACGCTAGTGTATATAGCCGAACAACCTCTCTATCAGAGATCATAGGTTTAAAGGCTACGACAAATCTGTGCCTTTAGGTTTTAGGATGAGGGTACACCGTTCCGGTCTGCTCCTCTGACTAATTTAACCCTTTATCCCGGGCGGCAAAATCTTATTTGGGTAATAAATCAATGCGCGTATCGCACTGTCGATTGATCAAACTTTGTTAGCCCTTCGGCTTGCGAAACGCGAGATGCGTGGCTCAGCCCCGGGCCTCGTATATCTGCTGCTTTGTATCCTGTTGGGGGCAACGGCGATTGCATTGATCGGGCTTTTGTCAGCAGCGGTCCTAGAAGGGATGCGTAATTACGCCCGAGCTAGTATCGGCGGTGATGTTTCGCTGCGCTTGTTTCATCAGCCGCCGTCGTCGGAACACCAGAGCACGTTCCAAAAAGCGGGTGCATTCGACTTGGTCGCGGAGTTACGAGCACGGGCAACGCACCGTTCAAGATCTACGTTGGTGGAACTTAAGGCGGTAGGCGACACCTACCCTTTGTTCGGCCAACTGCGCCTAGATCCACCGGGTACAAAGTTAAATGCCCTAGGTAGTCGCAACGGCATTTGGGGCGCAGCCGTCTCAGCGTCGCTGCTCGCGACGCTTCAAGCACGCATCGGCGATGCTATCACTATAGGGGATGGGATATTTAAAATAAGGGCGTTGATCACGGAAGAACCTGATCGCTCGCTTCGAGCAATTAACCTTGGGCCTCGCGTGATCGTTGCTAGAGAGGCACTTGATAGAAGCTCACTCATCACACCTGGGGCACCAGTGTACTGGTACAGCCGTATTCGCTTGAAGGAGGGAATCGTTGCAGAGCGTTGGATCACGAACTTTGAACGCGCTGAACCCCACGCCGGATATCGTATCGTAAACGCGGAAAATGGCGTCCCAGGGGCCGAACGTACCTTAGCGCTTGTTACTACCTTGCTAAACTTTTTTGCCTCCGGGGTCTTACTCTTGGGTTGCATCGGCATTTCGCACAGCGTGACCGTATGGCTAGAGAGGAAATTACCGAACATCGCAATTTTTAAAAGCGTCGGCGCCATGACCTCACTCATAATGCGTATTTATCTAATCCAAATTATGGGTGCAGCGGCAATTGGCGTGGCGACCGGTCTCATCCTAGGGGTCTACATTTATACAAACTGTATTCAATTTTTAGGGAGTTGGCTGCCGGTAAGAGAAGTTTTTCCGTTAAAACCCCTTTTACTAGCCGGTGGATTTGTATTCTCGGCGGCAATACTATTTTCGCTTTTACCGTTAGCCAATGCGGAGGTAAGCAAGCCAAATAGCCTTTTCCTGAATGTTGCCAAGTCAACTTTTAGACGGCTGCGGCCGCAGCGTTGGGTCGCGTTCGTAATCCTTTTGATTACATCTGCAACACTGGGTATTTTAACTACGCCTTTGCCACGCCTAACTATATTATTCGTACTAGCAGTCATCTGCGCCATTGCCTTGTTTGTTTTTCTGGGTCGCCTCACTGCCTTCACAGCAAAAGTTGTAGGACGCCTATCGGCGGTTCGTGGACGCCCTTTGATCCGTGTCGGGCTAGCCAATTTACATCGGCCAGGTGCACCCACGACCACACTTATTCTTGTGATGGGCATTTGCCTCGTGCTGGTGATTTCAATCGTTAACCTTCACAGGAACGCCGAGCGCTATTTATCGGTATCGCTTCCGAACTCTGCACCAGCAATCGTTCTACTCAATATAAATCCGGTGGCAGGTCCCCGTTTTGATTCCTATCTACAAGCGAGGTCACAGGTCGCGCGGTGGATGCGAGCGCCTTTTCTTCAGGCCAAAATTACCACCCTAAACGGACGCGCGGTCGCAGACCTGCGCATCCCTGCTGAGGCGGCATTCATCATTCGCGGTGATCGCGGAATTTCCTGGCAGCAGCACCAACCAACGACAAATCTCACCGCCGGAAAATGGTGGCCAGCTGATTATGTCGGCCCTCCACTCGCCTCGCTTGATGCATGGGCTGCAGGGCGCCTTGGCATTAAGATCGGCGATACACTAACCCTGAGCATTGAGGGAAAGCCCTTTAAAGCAAGGGTTGCCAACCTACGTAATGTCGCGCGTGCCGCGCTCGACCTTGATTTCCCAATTCTTCTCTCACCGTTTTCTAAACCACCACCACACAAAGAGATCGGGGCAATATGGACTAGACCTAAAGCCGGACCGGACATCGTCGAAAAGTTACGCAGCGATTTATCACGTACATTCCCGGACACACCAGCGATCCTCGTCGCGGACATAATCGCTTTTTTAACGAGGATAACCGATAAGGTCGGCACATTATTTAATTGGGTCGCCTTGATAGTTGGTATTTCGGCAATTTTGGTATCTGCCGGAGTCGTAACCGCAACCCGGCGGTATCGCTTAAAAGAAGCAGTGGTATTGAGAACCCTTGGCGCGTCGCGCGGACAAATATTGACCGCGACTGTCATCGAGCTGACGGTCACCGGTGTCGTAGCAGGTTTGGCGGCTCTTATAATCGGTAACATCGGAATATGGGCAGCGGCGGGTGAACTAATAAACTTTCAGCCTATTTTTATAACCGCATTACCATGGATCTGCGCTTTGGTAACAATGCCGCCTGCTGTTGGTTTGATCATTACTTTTTGGGTACTCCGTCGCCCTTCCGGCCCAGCACTTCGGCATTTATAAGGCTTTTTTAGTCTCTCCTTTTCGAGCAGCGGCACGCTGGACAAAGGGCTAATCAACCGTGAATTACTTGATCCCGCACCTCAGGGGTTTCAGGTCTACAACTATCGGCATTAGCCGAGATCGACGTCCCTTTCAATTATTGATAGAGGTTTGTCACTTTAAAGTAATGGTTCCCGAATAATGTTCCATAATCAACGCCAGAGTGTCCATGCGCACTATATCTAAGCCGAAATTTCCAATGACGGTCACTTGGCGAGAACGCGCTGAATGGGATAATTTTGTTTAATGTCTATAAGCTTCAGGACCGATAGCAAAAAAGAAAAAGCCTTCCGAGACGAAGTTAAGAGCTGGATCGCAAACACTCTCCCTGATGATCTCCGCGGTTGGTCGACGCGACCACCGTTTCATCGTGCGATATGGTGGCACCGCCAATTGCACACGAAAGGATGGATCGCACCGGCTTGGCCTAAATGTTATGGCGGCATGGAGGCGACGCTGAATCAGCAAATCATTCTTAAAGAAGAGTTAGCCCGCGCCGGCGCACCAGAAATCTCCGCCCAGGGCATCAACCATGTCGGTCCTATTTTGATGCAGTTTGGCAGCGAGGGACAAAGAGAACGCTACCTTCCTCCTATTTTAACCGGTGACGAAACCTGGTGCCAAGGCTACTCCGAACCGGGAGCGGGGTCAGACCTCGCTAATCTGCGCACACGCGCAGAGATTTATGATGGAGAGCTCATTATAAATGGGTCAAAAATTTGGACAACCTGGGCGCAGCATTCAGATTGGATATACGCGCTTGTGCGCAGTGATCCCGATGCTCCACGAAAGCAAGCTGGCATTAGCTTCGTTTTAGTCGATCTGAAAACGCCCGGCATAGATATTCGGCCTATTAAAACGATAGCCGGAGACGAGGAATTCGCAGAAGTTTTTTTCCAAGATGTCCACGTCCCGATCGAAAACGTCGTCGGTGAACTAAATGACGGTTGGCGTGTAGCAAATGCTCTATTGGCGCACGAACGCCTTGGCACCGCCAATCCGCAATTGCTGTTCGAAGCCCTCGACCGTGTCAAAAAAGTCGCAAAAACGACCGGTGCGATCAAAGATCCGTACTTTAGGGAACGTTTGGCTGAAACGGATATAGATACGGTAGGCTTCGCTGCTATGTTTGCCCACGCCGCAGAAATTGCAAATGCAGAACGCTCTCTGGGTCTCGACGCCTCGGTAATGAAAATACATGGGACTGAAATACTCCAGCGGATTTGCGATTTACTGCTGGAAGCAGCGGGCACCAATGCTTCGATTTTAGAACGGATTGAGACGGACGATGGGCCAGTTGAGATTGCACCGCTTTTTTTACAGGTTCGCCGCGCCACGATCTACGGCGGGTCGAGTGAAATCCAGCGCAACATCATATCTAAGCGAATTCTTGGTTTACCGACATAGCAATATAAATGCGAAACAGACTTACCCTTCACATCGAACCGGAAATTTGAGGACAAACCCATCACAATTTACCCCCGTCTCGAAGTGGATGGCGCTGCAAGCACAGTCCGAAATAGTGCCAAAATACTTTTTATCGCAGTCCTGGTGCTAGCCACGAATACTTCAGCAGCTGAGCTAATTGCCTCCTTTACCGAAGACGAACGGACGTTAATTCTGTCGCACGGGCCTTGGCCCGTGAAGACTTATCCTGACCCAAGCAATCGAGTGTCCGGCAATCCAGTTGCGATCGCTTTCGGAGAAGCGCTTTTTGTAAGTTCAGAGTTGTCGATTGATCGAAAACGCAGCTGTGCAACCTGCCACCTGCCTGAGAAGGCGCACACTGACGGGAAACCAATTAGCGTTGGCCGCCAGCTTGGCAAACGCAACACAATGCCGCTGTTCAATTTGCGCCTGAATACTTGGTATGGCTGGGATGGCAAGTCCGACAGCCTATGGGCGCATTCCATTACCCCGCTCCTCGACCCCCTCGAACTCGGCATGACGTCTCAAGGACTTCAGCGGCGTATCTCGGAAACGCGGGCGCTGGCAAACTCATATAGAGAAACATTCGGCCACAATGTAACGGCCCCCGACGCAGAAACCGCGATGGTGAATATCGCCAAGGCACTGGCTGCATATCAAGAGACGATCCGATCGGGAAAATCTGAATTCGATAAATTCCGAGAAGCCCTTTTAGAGAGAGACCCTGTTGGAATTGCCGCTTATTCAGCCTCAGCACAGCGGGGTGCAAAGCTTTTTGTGGGTCGCGCCCGCTGCGATCTCTGTCATTTTGGCCCCAATTTTACAAGCGGCGAGTTTGATAATATTAACCTGCCAAGGCCTTCTCAACGTGACCGAGTCGACGACGGGCGATATGGCGGTATCCTTGTTTTACAAAGAAGCCGCTACAACTTGCTTAGCTCATTTAACGATGACACCGAGCTTACAACCGCAGGTTTTACTAGACACCTAAAACTTACAGAGAGTAGTCGGGGCAAGTTCCGTATCCCGAGCCTGCGCAATGTCTCGAAAACAGCTCCCTACATGCATGACGGGTCTATGGCGACACTGGATCAGGTGGTGCGGCACTATTCCGAAATCCCCGAGAACCGCTTCCCACAAACCGATGAAAAACTGCTTCGCCCTCTTAGGCTGACTGAAGAAGAGATTTCCGATCTGGTGATGTTTTTGAAGACGCTCTAGCTCTTCAAGGTTGAAAGCAAGAGCTCAGAGCCCTGAGGCCTTTCCATCGGCACGGGGATCCGACCCACCCTCCATCATCCCATTGCGTGAGAGCGCAACACCGCCTGCATGACCCATTAACTGAGAAAACGTGTCGGTGATCTCGATGTCATGGCCAGCTGCCGATAAGCGTTCAATTAGGGTGGAATCAAAACGATTTTCCAGCTTAAGATTGGTACCAGTGTCTCCCCAAGTGCGACCCAGCAAAAACCGTGGTGCGGTGATCGCCTGCTGAATGCTCTGGTTAAAATTCACGTGCCTCGTGTAAATTAACGCTTGGGTTTGTGGTTGCCCCTCTCCACCCATAGTACCGTACGAAAGCAACTTTCCGTCGGGTAATTCCGCCATTGCGGGGTTAAGCGTGTGGAAGGGGCGACGGCCAGGTGCCAGACGGTTCACGTCACCATTTTTAAGTGAGAAGCTAGATCCACGATTCTGCCATAGTATCCCCGTGTCTTCTAAAACAACGCCCGATCCAAACTCCCAGTATATGCTCTGTATAAAGGACACCGCATTGCCAGCATTGTCGATTGCACCCATCCAAACTGTGTCTCCTTCCGCAGCCCGTGCGGGCCAGGGCAAGGCCTTTTCGGGATCAATGTTAGCCAATCTCGCATCGAGGTCGGCAGCGCACAGAAAATCAATGGGATCAACATCCATCACTTTTGGGTCCTGCACGTAAGAATTGCGCACGAGAAAAGCTTGTTTTACGCACTCAACTAATCCGTGAATGTGATCGAAGCCCTCCGGTTCAGATACCTGAAGTCTATCGAAAAGACCGAGTATCATTAATGATGCTAGTCCCTGTGTCGGCGGCGGCATATTCCAAACTTTGCCAGTCGACAGATCCAGTTCTAAAGGGGAAACCTCTAACGCTCGATGGCGGACAAGGTCTCCTGCCGATACCGGCGACCCTACCCGAGTTAGATCAGCAACGATCGCGTCAGCCAATTGACCCTTGTAAAAGGAATCGAAACCATCAGAAGCTAATTGCCGAAGCGTCTCAGCAAGACGCGGCTGCTTAAAAATTTCACCCTCCGCCGGAGGCTTTCCGTTTATGAGAAAACTCTCATCGAAACCCGGCAACCCTTTAAGTTCATCCAATTTATCACTTGTTGTACGTGACTGGTTTCCGGTCGTGGGATAGCCAGCACTGGCATAGTGAATTGCCGCCTCAAGCAGGTCCTCCCGTGATTTGGAACCCCCCAGCGTCCTCGCAATGGCCAGCGCTGCCTGCCAACCAGAGAGTGTGCCAGCCACCGTATTAGCTGCTAAGTATCCTCGATTGGGGATCTCCGCGAACCCTGCCTGACCATATAGATCATCGGTAGCTCCGCTCGCAGCCGCGCCACAGGCATCGATTCCAATCGGATTCTTGCCCGCCGGCTTCACGATCCAAAAGCTATCCCCACCGATAGCATTCATATGCGGATAAACCACTGCGATAGTGGCGGCCATGGCGATCATCGCCTCCACTGCGTTGCCACCACTTCGGAGGACTAGCTGGCCTGTGTCCGTCGCCAAATGATGCGGCGCTGTTACGATCCCTCCAACTGCGTAAACCGAGTTAAGCAATATTCTCTCCCGTTTTGAACGACCTCTTTCCAACCACTCACGATATTAGTTTCATAGCAGTCTTTCGGAAGATGGGTCCCAAAATACTATACGATTTGGCTCTTTCGCCCATCCGCAAGATGAACCTCCGCTACTGGATGGTGACCCGCTTCAAATACAGGATGACGGATAAATAGTTCAGGGTCATGACCTGGCACAATCCTGTCGGTCTCATTATTCACGGCATCACGTATGGCTTGATATACCTTGATAAGATTCCAGGTGTTTCCCTGCACATACGCTGGTGGCCACATTCGTTCGATGTTCTCATACCAGTAAACGCAGTCACCCGCGATCACGTAAGGCCCCCTAGATGTCTGCACCTCTATCCACTGGCAACCAAAGGTATGCGATTCATGGGCAAGCCGACACCAAACACCGGGCGCAAATTCTGTGTCACCGTCTAATAAGTTAACCCGTCCCTCCGTGATCAACGCGTCGACAGTGTCTAAGTCTCTTCTCTGCATAGACGAAAGAGGCCACAGAGTGGTGTCGGAACCCAGCTTTCCAGGCAATTTATAAACCTGTTTCCATCCCTCGTATTCGGCGCGCTGAATGTGAAACCTGGCGTTAGGAAATCGATCAAGGTTTCCCGCATGATCAAAGTGAAGATGCGTCAGAATAACGTCATTAATGTCTTTCGGAGTAAAACCCACCTTGGCAAGGATCGTGTCGGGATGCTCAACATTTTCATACGTTTTTCCGCTAGGGGACCAGTCGCCCTTCATGCCCGTATCAATTAGAACCGGCTGCTCTGCTTCTGCCTCACCCCCATAAATCAGCGAGTACACCATAGGGTTATTGATCCGGCCCTTGTTGGAATTCACAAGCGTTCCCCCAAAAAAATCACGCGGCATATCGGAGAGTGCATAGCGAAACGCCCAAATCGTCCAGTCAACTTCCATAGTTTTCTTCCATCCCTACCCGCATCCTTCAAAAAATCGGAGTTAAATTAGATAGATAGTTGATTTAAGCCCACTTATTCACGCGGCCGCTTCTGACATATTGGACACAGCGAGTCAGTCAAACCGCAGTGTAATCACAAACATCGAATTGTCACCTTGATCAAAAATGTTTTTGACGAGGACGATATGCCGACTCAGACAGTTAAAGCGCTTACGCAATACAAGCAGTTTTAAGTTACCGTGAGTCAATCAGATGGATGAACGAACCCATTACGTTGCCGCGTTGAAGCCCCATCGCACCAAGTCTTCCGCCTGCGGCATCGGTAGCTGTAAACAAAGTGCTTGCAGAGTCTTCGCGAATGATACCTGCATAGTGGAATTCATGCGCGCCAAATGCTGTTTGTGCAGCCCCGAGTGGAGTATCGATCGATAATTTAACATTTCGATAACCGAGATGCAGTTTACGGTCGGCAAAGCTGGTTTCTAATGGCAGCAATCCAGCCATGGCGTGCACTTGGCCCTCCGCATCGGTAAGAGCTTCGCCCAGCACCATATAACCCCCGCACTCCCCATAAATTACCGCGCCCCTTGCCGCTGCCGATCGTAAGCCAGCCAAAAAATTACATGCGGACGCCAAATTTCCAGCGTACAGTTCAGGGTACCCGCCAGGTAAATAAACTGCATCAACAGAGTCAGCGGGCGCTTGGTCAGCCAGCGGCGAGAACGGGATTAATTCTGAATCTGCCGCCCGCCAGCCCTCAAATACATGACGATAATGAAACTGAAACGCCTCATCAGAGGCAACCGCGATCCGCGACCCGAGTGGCGGCAATGGAAGCGGCGGCAGTCCGCCTGGCCTTGCACCTACGGGCGCTAGCAGGTCCCGTAGAGCTGCTATATCGATATGGGTGGCAATGATATCGGCGGCAGCATCCAAGAAATGCTCCAGGGTCGCTATTTCGCTGGCTTGGACGAGACCTAAATGACGATTGGGTAACGCTATATCTGGCGTGCGTGGCACGCAGCCGAGGACAGGGATATCACCAGTCGCAGCGGCTGCTCTCAAAATCGTAGCATGTCGTTCGCTACCAACCCGATTAAAAATCACCCCCGTAACCGTGATATCATTCCGAAAATTAGCAAATCCTTGTATCGTCGCAATCGCGCTTTGCGCCTGTGCTGCCGCATCAACGACGAGAATCACCGGCAAACCCAGCGCAGCCGCCACGTCAGCTGTAGATCCCAATGATTTACCATCCTCCGCCTGCGCCCCGTCAAACAGCCCCATCACCCCTTCACCAATTACAACCTCCGCATATGCAGCGACCTGACCGAACAGCTTTGCAATCGTATCAGGACGCATCGCCCAGCCGTCTATATTGAGGCAATGACGTCCGCTGGCCGCGGTGTGAAAGCCAGGATCGATATAATCAGGTCCAACTTTGAAGGAAGAAACGGGTATATTGTTGCGAGCAAAATAGCGGAGCAGGCCGAGGGTGATAGTCGTCTTTCCGCTACCTGATGCCGGCGCGGCGATTATAGCGGCTTTAGTCAAAGTTTACCCTGCTTGGCGACCGGTCCGCGTGCCGAGCGGGTCTGCGGCAAGCAGTTTACCCCCCAAAGCGCCAACCCAGTCGAGGCCTGCGCGCAGTCGCACTACCTCTCCAACAACCACTATAGCGGGTGGTTTGATCTCGGCGTCTGCCGCATCTTCAACACACCGACCAAGTGTCGTATCCAATATCACTTCGTCTGCTGTCGTGGCCTTGGACACAATCGCGACGGCTTCTTGCTGATAACGTCCTCCGTCCAACAATCGCTGGCGGATCGTCGCCAAATGTTTGATTGCCATGTAGATCACTAGGACCGGGGACCCCTTGGCCAATGAAGACCAATCTACCCCGTCAGGGATATTTCCAGACGCACCATGGCCAGTTATAAAGGTTACGGCGGAATTTATTTCTCGATGTGTCAGCGGAATTCCCGCGTAGGCCAACCCGCCCACACCCGCTGATATACCTGGTATGACTCGGAAGGGGACACCAGCCGCAACTAGCGAAAGCGCCTCTTCGCCTCCGCGACCAAAGACGAACGGATCCCCACCTTTCAGTCGGAGAACTTTCCGGCCTTCACGAGCAAGCCGTACCAGCCTAGCAGAAATATCTGGCTGTTTAGGTGACGGCTTACCACCACGCTTTCCGGCATAAAGAAGTTCACAGTTGGGATCCGCTTGCGCCAAGATTTCGGCACCCACTAGCGCATCATGAACGATGGTATCCGCCTGGCGAATGCCATTCAGCGCGTGCAGTGTTAGTAGCCCCGGATCACCAGGCCCCGCGCCAGTGAGCCACACCCAACCAGGTTCTAACTTCGGCATCGTGAATGTCAGCCGTTCCATATAGTTTGAATAGCACATATAAGATAGCAATGGCACGTAAGCCCACAGAAAAATTACGCCACGGGTGGACGACTGGCGCTTGCGCCACGGCCGCAGCGAAAGCCGCATACACCGCACTTCTAACCGGCTGTTTCCCAGATCCCGTGGAGATCATACTGCCCAAGGGAAAAACATCGTCATTCTCACTGGCACGCGAGAAAATAGATGGGAAAAGAGCATCTGCCGCCATAGTTAAAGACGCGGGAGATGATCCAGACGTAACACATGGCGCATTAATCCAAGTCGATATCGATCCGCGCGATGACGACGGCCACGGGGTCACATTCCGCGCAGGAGAGGGTGTTGGCACTGTCACCCGTGAAGGCCTCCCCCTTGCTATCGGAGAACCAGCGATCAACCCTGCGCCGCGGCAAATGATTGAAAAGGTTATCACAGAGGTCGCGGACACTTATGGCGGAAACGGCAACGTAATCGTCACTATCTCGGTCGAAGGTGGCGCAGCACTTGCGCTAAAGACCTGGAACCCAAGACTAGGTATTCAAGGTGGTATCTCCATACTCGGCACTACTGGCGTGGTCGTGCCCTATTCTTGTGCTGCCTGGATCGAGTCGATACATCGTGGTATCGATGTCGCGCGGGCGGCCGGTGAGACGACTATTGCAGGATGCACTGGCAAAACCTCCGAAGACAGGTGCCAGGCACTTTTAAACCTACCCGATCACGCAATGATAGATATGGGAGATTTCGTCGGTGGCATGCTTAAATACCTGCGTAAGCACCCGGTTCCAAACATAGTAATTAGTGGCGGGTTTGCCAAAGTCTGCAAGCTTGCACAGGGTAATCTAGATTTGCACTCGGGTCGTAGTCAGGTAGATCTACCTTGGTTAGCAAAAGTCGCTAAGGAGCTTGGAGCAGACAACGCTACGCAATCGGCTATAAGGCGCGCAAACACCGCGGCAGCAGCTCTATTTATAGCAGAAAAAGTTGAACTGCCTTTAGCCGATGATGTTGCACAACGAGCATCCGGCGTAGCGCAAGACACTGTTGGCGACACAGGATCAAATTTCCGCGTTCTAATTTTTGATCGCGGCGGCAATCTCGCAGGCAGCTCTAATGCCTGATCGACAGCGAGTTCTTATTCTTGGAGGTACCTCTGAGGCAGTTGACCTAGCGAATGCCGTCACCGATCGTTTCGACATAACCTATTCGCTTGCCGGACGCACCAAAGTACCATCAATACCTAAAAACGCAACAATTCGTACCGGCGGCTTTGGTGGTGTCGCAGCGCTATCAGCATGGGTGCGGGGTCACGACGTCTCGCTTGTCATTGATGCAACCCACCCATTTGCAGAACAGATCTCGGCCAATGCTGCCAACGCCTGCAAGATGACGGGCACCCCACGATTGAGACTTCTGCGCCCCGCCTGGGATACCGTGCCTGGCGATTCCTGGCACAGGGCTGACGACGTTGCCGATGCCGCCCGTTTGCTTCCCCTACTAGGTAGGGCGGCTTTCCTATCCGTTGGCCAAAAAGAACTTAACGCGTTTGCTGGGCTTCGGGCAATGCGTTTTCTTATCCGCACCGTTGACCCGCTAAATTCCCTTCCGCTCTTGCGCGCCGAACGCATAATAGGTCGTGGGCCGTTTACGTTGGAGCAAGAAACCGCGCTTATGAGGGAATATAAGATAGACGTGTTGGTAAGTAAAAACTCTGGCGGCAATAAGACCTATGCCAAGATCGCAGCGGCACGGGTCCTTTCTATCCCGGTAGTCATGATTAAACGACCGTGCTTTCCATCCGGAGTCACTGTGGATAACATTGGCGAGGCGCTGGAATGGCTTAAGCTCCGTGAACAGAAAACCACCTAACTCTCGAAGAGTTCGCACATACCTGGTTAATATCTAACCTTTCCGCCGTGGCCTAAAAACATGGACGTGATCTGGTGCATATAGCGCTGAATCTGTGAACGCCTCAGGCGACAACACACGCCCAATCAGTATTAATGCTGTACGAGTAATTTTAGCGTCACTCACTTTTTGGCGGATGTCAGCTAACGTGCCCTCGATCACGTGTTCATCCGGCCAGCTAGCTCGGAACACCACTGCAACGGGACAGTCAGCACCATAGTGAGGTGTCAAGGTATCACAGACATACTTCAAGTTTCGCACCGATAGGTGTATGGCGAGCGTTGCCCCCGACCTACCAAGCGTGTCGAGATCTTCGGCATTCGGCATCGCCGAGGCTTTCATAGCTGTGCGCGTAAGGATCACGGTTTGCGCGACGTCCGGCAGGGTCAGCTCCCTTTTCAGAATCGCAGCGGCGGCAGCGTAGGCGGGAACTCCAGGTACGATTTCAAAATCAATCCCCAATAATTCAAGTCTTCTGATCTGTTCGCCGATTGCACCGTAGAGAGACGGGTCCCCGGAATGGACCCGCGCCACATCGTGCCCAGCCGCGTGCGCATCGTCGATATGGCCAATTATCTCGTCCAACGTCATCGGCGCCGTGTCCAACACCAGCGCGTCTCCCGGCGCATAGGCGACCACATCCTTCGGCACTAGAGAACCTGCATACAGACATACTGAGCAGCGCGCGATAACATCCCGTCCGCGAATAGTGAGAAGGTCGGGATCGCCCGGGCCCGCGCCAATAAACCAGACCGTCATCCGGCACTCTCTTGACTACTAGTTGTATTGCCGGACGCATTTTTGCAGGCATAACCTCGGGGCGTATAGACCCACTGCCGCCCATCGCTGCGCGCCATCGCTCGAGTTTCGGACGAGCCAACAAGTACGACTGTTAGCATGTCGACGTCGGAGATATCCAGCCCGCCTAATGTGGTAGCTCTGAGCTGTTCGCCTTCACGTCCCAGATTGCGAGCAATTATTACCGGCGTCGTTTCTGGCCGGGCACCAAGAAGAATGTCACGGGCTTTTTCCAATTGCCAAGTGCGCCTTATCGAAACTGGGTTGTAGAAAGCAATCACAAAATCTCCGTCCGCCGCAGCGCGGATTCGGCGTTCAATTGCATCCCAGGGGGTAAGCAAGTCAGACAGCGAAATCGTGCAGAAATCATGTCCCAGCGGTGCACCGGAACGCGCTGCCGCTGCCTGCAACGCAGAAATCCCAGGACACACTTCGATCGCGAGTCGCCGCCATTCAGCACGTTCAGCGTCTTCCAATATTTCAAATACGAGGGTCGCCATTGCGTAGATCCCAGGATCACCCGAGGACACCAGCGCCACCGTCTTTCCTGTCGCTGCTATGTCGAGCGCAGCCCGGACCCGGGCCGTCTCTTTTCCCAACGGAAAATCGTGGCGCGTTTTACCTTCGGCCCGCTCGCCCAAAATATCGAGATATAACGTATAACCAACGAGATCGGTGGCCGCAGCAATTGAGGCCTCAGCCTCTGCGGTCATCCAATCATCACTGCCAGGCCCGGTACCTACTATGATCAAACGGCCCTGAGGCCGCCCCGTTTCCGTAATGTCGATTGGAGTAGGACTAAGTGCAATTGCACAGGTGGCACGAGGAGACTTGGTCTTAGCGACGATGAGCGTGCCGTAAGCGCCAACTGCAGCGAGCGCCGCTCCTTCCGAAACGCCGTGACAACCTACTTCGCGAAACACTAAGTCAGACGGGGTTGCGAGACGCGGAGTCTCACCCTCGAGCGTTGCGGCGTCAAAGAAGTGCGCGGGCACATTCAGGGTATCAGCTAGTGACTGGACGGCTGGTTCGTCCGCTTTTAGATCAATTGAAAATACCCCGGCAATAGCTGCTGGAGCGATCTTCGCATTCGCCAGTGCTGCGTGAACAAGGGCCGCCAACTCTTCTGGACCGGTACCGCGTTCACAGCCGACGCCGACGGCCACGCATGACGGATGATAGACCAGGTGTCGAGCATCTCCGTTTTCTAGATACGGCGTCGCGGTGATCCGCAACCCACCATCGGGGTCTTGTGGAATCCTAGCCTCGGTAATGAAGGCGGGCAATGTACGATCAAAGCGAACCGCGTTGCCGCTGAGTAATTCGGCGGAAAAGGATTTCGTATCATCTGGATTTGCCAGCACCCATCCGCCTGGCGGATTATCGAGTGCCATGCCAAATCGGACGTCGCCGGCAGTAGTAATCGCGGCGGCAACGCCGAGTATCTTCGCTACCTCCTCTGCCAGGTTATTTGCTCCGTGGTGTCCACCTAGCAGCGGCACCACGGCAGAACCGTCCTCAGCCACTGCAACTACAGGCGGTTCAACTTTCTTGTCTATTAAAATAGGGGCGAGTATACGGATCTGGATCCCTGCGGCGCAAATACCGATAATCGGCCTGCCAGCATCAAATAATGCGCGCAAATGGTCACCGGCTTCTTCGAAATATATCTCCGCACCGGTGACGCGATGCGCCAGCCCATGGAACTCGCAAGCAGGCATAGCAGCCCTGATCCGCTTGGCGACGTCCATTCCTCCGGGTCCAAGGATGACAATAACGGGCGCTTCGATCATTTCCACGCCTCAGCACGTTTATGGACAAGTACCATAGAGAAGTAGGGCGCATCACCATCGCCGACATCGGCTAAATTCACAATACGTTGTTCAGCCATTGTTGCACGCTCAATATAACGAGCATTATCGGATAAGCCCAAACTGGCCAGTACACCCCGAATTTTTGAAATATGCCGCCCCACCTTGATTATTGCGGCGGCATCTGCCTCGGCCAGTCTCATCGACATTATTCCAGCGTCGAGCGGGCCCGGGATAACCGATAATACGTCGTTCCTAGCCGACAGCGGAGATCCTAACGCGGCTGCGCAAGCGGTCAACGAGGAGACACCGGGGACTACCTCGATCGAGCGATCATTGGCAAGGCGCCCAAACAAATACATGAAAGAACCGTAAAAAAAAGGATCTCCTTCACAAATAACCGCTACGTCTTCACCAGCATCCAGCGCATCTTTAATTTCAATTGCGGCCTTGTCATACACGTCATCAGCTGGAAAATGAGCAGACAGAAGCGGCATGCGGATTGCGATCTCACGCTGTGTGCCAGGCAAGTATTCGGCAATAATGTCACGCGCCAAGCTGGGGCCTTTCTCCGGCGCAGGCCACGCCAACACAGGCACTGATCTGAGAATACGCAACGCCTTCAGGGTTAAAAGTTCGGGATCGCCGGGACCAACGCCAACGCCGTACAATTTTCCCCCCATTAGGTTTTCACCGCGACAAACTGGGTAACGGTCATCGCTGGTTTCCAACCCGTGAAAGGCCCGACTGGTTCGGCTCGCGAAATCGCGATGCGCGCGAGATCTCCGCCATGATCGGCCCGGAATGCCGTTAAGGCGCTCTCGCCTTCCAATGTCACAACGTTTGCGACTAGCCGACCGCGGGACGACAAGGCGCTCCAGCAGCTTTCTAGAAGATCAGGGTTCGATAAGCCGCCCCCAATAAATATTGAATCAGGAGCATCCAAGCGGCTCAATACGTCAGCCGCCTCCCCCTCGACCATATTGAGGCCTGGCACGCCTAACGAAATGGCGTTTTGGGCGATTAATCCGATTCGACTTGTAAGACGTTCCACAGCCGTCGCGCGGCAAGACGGATGCGTCCTCATCCATTCAATGGCGACCGTGCCACAGCCGGCGCCAATATCCCAAAGATGCTGCCTTGGCATTGGGGCTAGAGCAGCTAGCGTCGCGGCGCGAATTTCGCGCTTAGTCATAATTCCGTCGGTCGCAAATACGTGGTCAGGCAGCCCTGGGACCCGGGGAAGAGTGACCGCATCCGTCCCCGCCACGCAATTAACGGCAAGCGTATGAAATGCAGCAACGTCGCTATGCTGCCACTCACTTGCTCTTCCAGTTAGGCTGCGTTCCCTCATCCCACCCATGTGTTCTAGTGCCGTTATCTGACTACCGCCATAGCCGCGCTCGGTAAGGATATTTGCGACTTGTGTCGGCGTCGAAGAGCCGTTGGCCAAGATCAAAAGTTTAGCGTTAGGCTGAATAAAAGGCATAACTAGGCTTGTTGGTCGGCCATGCAGCGTCAGCTGTTCGACGTCCGCCAATGCCCAACCCAACCTTGCCGCCGCCAACGTGAATGCAGACGTGGACGGTACGATTTCCATTTCTTCAGCGGCAAAATATTTCGACAACGTAACACCGATACCGAAAAACATCGGGTCGCCAGTCGCCAACACGCAGACGGGACGGCCTCGCCGGTCGGCTATCCGTGGCAATAAGTCGGTTAGCGGGCGCGGCCAGAACAGCCGCTCGCGCCCGTCATCGGGCAGCATAGCAAAGAGCCGCTTGCCGCCGACCAGAGTTTCCGCACCATCGAGCAGCATGCGCGCACGCCGGTTTAGCCCGTCTAGACCTCCCTCGCCCATCCCGACAACACTGAGCCAACGATCTCTCATTTTTCATACTTTTTGGCGAACGCATTGACAGCCGCTGACGCCATGGCACTCCCGCCACGCCGACCGAGTAATGTTAAATACGGCACGCCATGATCGATTTCATGCAGCGCGTCCTTCGACTCGGCTGCGCCCACAAAGCCAACTGGGAAACCTAGGATTATCGCGGGTTTTTGAGCCGGCTCTTCAGCTATGACTTCAAGCAGCCGAAATAGTGCCGTCGGCGCGTTGCCGATCGCAACGACACTGCCTTTTAGGAGGGGTTTCCATAGCTCTACCTGCGCAGCCGAGCGCGTGGTGCTCTGTTCCTCAGCGATGGCTGCCACACTGGGTAGGCGGATCATGCTATAAATTTGATGTTTGGTGGGCAGGCAGGCGGCCATGATACCTTCTGCGACCATCTGCACGTCGCAGAGCACCGGCGCGCCAGAGCTGATTGCATCGCGCGCTGCCTGCGCAGCTCCGTCGGACCACCGTAGGTCAGGAATAATTTCCGGCATACCACAGGCATGCACTAACCGAATTGCGATATCGGTCATGTCGTCAGGTACGATTGACAAATCCGCTTCATCCCGGACGATTGCGAATGAGCGGCGGTAGATTTCATCGGGATTGTGCAACCAATCCATTCAATCTAACTCCATTCTCTCATTTTTTTGGGCCGAGCGGGTGATCCGCGTGAGGATATGGATGATGATGGTGGTGATCGTGTCCGTCGCCATGATCGTGACTATGTCCCTCGCCTGTGCCGATACCTTCGACATGATGATGATGACTCTCTTGGGCCAGTCCGACCTCCATTTCAAAACCAAGCACCTGTTCCCGATACTTGCAGAGCTGGCAATTCATGTTGTTCTCTCCACGTTGGATCTCATCGATTCGTTCCATAAAGGTCTCAATCACCATGGGGTGATCGTTTAAATAGGGCGCCTTGATGAATTCGATATCTGGATGCCGTTCCGCCACAACATCAGTGTAGTCGTAGATCCGCCGCATCAACACACCGGTAAATAGAAAGTAGGGGAACACAACAATTCGCCGGTAACCGAGCTTAACAGCATGTTCCAGCCCAGGCTCAATTAACGGAAAGGTGACACCGGAATAAGCAGTTTCACCCCAGCCAAATCCGAAGCCTTCCCAAAGCATACGCATTACTTTGGCTACGTTGGAATTTGCATCCGGATCCGATGCTCCACGTCCGATCACCACCAGCATAGTTTCCTCTAACGGCACATCATCAACTGCGGAATCAAGTGCTTCTTGTATACGATCGGCTGCAGCCTTCAGCATTTTTGGATCGATAGCCAATTCGCGCCCGTAACGAATATCAATCGCATCGTTTTCAGCGGACCAGGTATTCAAAACCGAGGGAATATCATTCTTTGCATGGCCGGCAGCAAACAGCATGCCTGGAACCGCCAAAACATCTGTAACGCCCTGGTTTACTAACGCCGCGAGGCCGTCCTTGATGACCGGCGTCGCGAATTCAAGAAAGCCGTATTCAACCGGAATTCCATTGGACCGTCTGCGAATCCCCAGAGCTAATTTTTCAAACTCCGCAACCGCGCCTTCGTCGCGGCTACCGTGGCCGCATATCATAATACCTGTGGTCATTTGTCTCTCCCTTTCCGGAGGGAATTGATTTTGCGCCGCGCAAACGCGATTGTCTCTAGATGATCTTTCAGTGGTATAGCGCCGACTCCGCAGCGGTGCACCCTCTGCTGGTAGTTATGCTGGCATTGGCTATAGACGTTGCAATCGGCGATCCTCCGCGGCTCTGGGCGCGCATTCCTCATCCTGTCGTATTGTTCGGAAGACTGGTCACATTCTTGGACCGCAAGCTCAATCGCAAACAGCGATCCGATCGTGCAAGATTTTGGCGCGGACTGATGGCGACGATCACTTTGGTCACGGTGGCGGGGTTTATAGGCCACACAATCCAATGGTTGTGTATGCAGATCGCCCACGGCTGGATTGCTGGGGCATTTATCGCTAGCGTGTTGATTGCCTATCGCAGCTTGTTTAATCATGTTCGTGCCGTCGCTGACGGGCTCGAAAAGTCGCTTGAAAACGGGCGCAACGCAGTGTGTCATATCGTCGGCCGCGACCCCGACAGCCTGGACGAACCAGGGGTCGCTCGCGCTGCGATCGAATCGGCAGCAGAAAATTTTTCTGATGGTGTAGCTGCTCCAATCATTTGGTTCGCTTTGCTCGGCCTGCCCGGTCTGTTTGCCTATAAGGCAGTCAACACACTCGATAGTATGATCGGTTATCGTAACAGCGATTATGAGCATTTCGGCAAATTCGCAGCGCGCCTGGACGACGCTCTGAACGCAGTGCCGGCCCGCATTACGGGTATATTGTTCGTAATTGTCGCTGCAATCAGCGCGGGTACGCGGGGCCGTGACGCCTGGTCCGCCGCCGTTCGGGATGCGGAAAAACACCGTTCGATCAACGCCGGCTGGCCTGAGGCCGCCATGGCGGGCGCGCTTGGCATCGCGTTGGCGGGCCCACGACAGTATGGCGACATCACTATTAACGACGCTTGGATGAACAACGGCGGGCGCAAAAATGTCACCTTCTCGGACATTCATCGTGCACTCGCCCTTTATCAGCGGACCGGCGCCGGTTTGGCGGCGTTGCTGCTGCTCGCTATGACATTCGCTTAAACAATTAGGCACTGATCATACCCTCAATATCCAGGTAACTTTCCAAATGATCGGCCAAGTCATCCAATACCCTGTCTATACCTGCTTCGTAAGCTATCTCAGCGCGCGCATCAGGTCGAAGCCGTTGCAGAAATTCTGTGCGAAACGCATCCGACGCGAATAGGCCATGAACGTAACATCCGGAAACTCGCCCATCAGGCGAGACCGCACCGTCAAATCTACCCAACAGATCAAGCATAGGCCGACCGATACCGGGTCCATGCGTTTTGCCAACATGCATTTCATACCCTGTAACGGGTGCACCGGTTTGAGTTTCAGTCCCGGATACCTCGGCCAATGTCTTATCCGCTGTCAAAAGGGTTTCAACATCCAATAGGTTCAGGCCAGGGACTTGGCTGGGCGGACCCTCTATTCCGTCCGGGTCAGATACGGTCCGGCCTAGAATTTGATAACCGCCGCAGATCCCCAGAACCACACCACCGCGCCTCACATGCGCGGCGATATCAATATCCCAGCCTTGATCGCGAAGAAAAACCAAGTCAGCAAGCGTCGCCTTGGAGCCGGGCAGCAGAATCAAATCAGCGTCGCCCGGGATCGCCTCCCCTGCGCGAACCATGATGACAGAAACATCCGGTTCCGCACGCAGCGGGTCAAGATCGTCAAAATTCGAAATACGAGAAAAAACAGGTACTGCAATTTTTATGGCACCGGGGACGGCTACTTCCGTCCCGATTTCGAATGCATCCTCACGCGGCAATCGCGCGGCACCGTCGAACCATGGCACTATGCCATAATCGGCCATTTCGGTTTTTTCGCAGATAATCGCGCGACCGTCATCAAACAGCGTTGGATCACCGCGAAATTTATTAACGATGAAGCCACGCGTGCAATCGCGTTCGCTGTTGGACAAAAGGTTCCAAGTGCCGACGAGCTGAGCGATCACGCCACCCCGATCGATATCACCGATCAGCACTACCGGCACACCCGCCACCTCAGCAAATCCCATGTTGGCGATATCGGCGGCGCGAAGATTAACCTCAGCCGCACTCCCCGCACCTTCTACGATGACAATATCGGCGGCATCTTTGAGACGCGCAAAACTCTCCAACACGGTTCGCATTAGGTCAGGCTTCATGGCCTGATACTCTCGCGCTTTCGCATTACCGATTACACGCCCCTGAACTACCACTTGCGCCCCGATTTCGGTCTGCGGTTTGAGCAGAACAGGGTTCATGTCAGTATGCAACGCCACGCTGCATGCACGCGCCTGCAGCGCTTGAGCGCGACCGATTTCTCCCCCATCAGCGGTGACAGCCGCGTTGTTCGACATGTTCTGCGGTTTGAAGGGTCGTACGCTATACCCACGACGAACAAGTATCCGGCACAACCCTGCTACTAGGACCGATTTACCTACATCGGAACCCGTTCCCTGAAGCATAAGAGCAGGAACAATCATAACTAAAACTCGATGCCCTTTTGTGCACGAACATTCTGGTCGCGAAAAGGATGTTTAATCTGGGTCATCTCGGTAACGAGATCAGCGGCGTCAATCAGTTCAGGCTTTGCGTTTCGGCCAGTGACTACGATATGCAACATACCGCGCTTTTTCCTGAAGGTGTCCAAAACCGCCTCTAAATCCAGGTAGTCATAGCGCAACACGATATTTAACTCATCGAGGATGACTAAATCGTATGAAGGATCGTCAATCATCTCTTTTGACACCTCCCACGCGGCTTCGGCCGCTGCGATATCTCTCGCTTTATCTTGCGTTTCCCAAGTAAAACCCTCGCCCATGGTGCGGATGGTGACTTGGTCAGGAAAATGTTCGAGCACTTGACGTTCGCCAGTCTCCCACTTGCCCTTCACGTACTGCACCACACCAATTTTCATGCCGTTGCCGATCGCGCGCGCCACAAGACCAAAAGCGGCCGTAGATTTACCCTTACCCTTGCCGGTGTGAACTATTAGTAGGCCTTTTTCCACCGTCTTATCGGCTAACATTTTATCGCGAGCTTCCTTGCGCTTTCGAGATTTCTCGTTGGCGCGGGCAAGTTCTGCATCAGTGGTTCGGGTCTTTGCCATCAAGCCGCGCTCCTCAAACCTTTCAGATAAGTCCAAGCGGTATTAGAATGCGGGCGCCACAGTCCGCGGTCCTGCGCTTCCAGCAGGCGTTCGGCTATGTCACGCAGTGCATGTGGATTATTGTCCTCAAGGAACTTGCGCACTTCATCATCGCGGAGATAGGCGTCCATCACCAAATCAAAATGATGGTCCTTAACGCATTTAGCTGTCGCTGCGAAGGCAAACAAGTAATCAACTGTTGCTGCTAATTCGAACGCACCCTTGTAACCATGGCGCATTACACCGGCGATCCATTTTGGATTTACCACCCGGGCGCGAACGACGCGTGAAATTTCATCCTCTAAGCTCCGGATTTTAGGCGTCTCGGGGCGCGAATGATCGTTGTGCCAGATTGCCGGCTGGGCGCCCGACAAATGCCGCACGGTCGCTGCTAAACCCCCTTCGAACTGATAATAATCGTCGGAGTCAAGCAAGTCATGTTCACGATTGTCCTGGTTTTGAACTATGGCCTGCACCGTTCCTAACCGTCGCTCTAAGAGCCTTTGTTCGGCCTCTCCCTCCGCGCCGGCACCATAGGCATAGCAGCCCCAAGCGATATAGGCGCGCGCAAGATCGGCGTCAGTTTCCCAGCCACGCTCGTCTATCAGCGATTGCAGACCAGCGCCATAAGCCCCCGGTTTAGAGCCAAATACCCGGTGTCCCGCGCGGCGTGTCGCGGCCTCCAAATCCACACCATCATTTATTAACAAAGCGGTATCTTCCGCCACACAGGCGGCGAGCGGATTTTTGTCATCTGGCTCATCGAGCTTTGCAACAGCACGAGCGGCGCTATCAAACAGGTCAATCTGCGCTGGAAACGCATCACGGAAAAAACCGGACAGTCGCAATGTCACATCGACCCTTGGCCGATCCAGCACATTGAGCGGCATTATCTCAAAACCAGTAACGCGGCCCGAACCTCGGTCCCAGGTTGGCTGCACACCCATTAGCGCAAGGCCTTGCGCTATATCGTCCCCGCCTGTGCGCATGTTTGACGTGCCCCAGGCCGAGAGCGCGATGCGGCGCGGCCACTCTCCATATTCCTGAGCATGGCGTTGGATTAGCAAAGTCGCCGACTTCCAACCCAGTGTCCAGGCTGTGGGTGTCGGTACGGAACGGGTGTCGACTGAGTAGAAGTTGCGTCCGGTGGGCAACACTTCCGGCCGGCCTCGCGTCGGAGCGCCAGATGGCCCGGGTGGCAAGAAACTGCCCTTTAGCGCAGTCAGCACCCCCCCAATTTCCGCCTCACCACAGCTAGCAACATTGGGAGCGATATTATTAGTGATGGTTTCAAGAACCGCCTGCGCCGCCGTCCAAGAAACATCAGGTGGGCGCCCGCCGACAAGATCGAGTGCCAGGCTTTCCAGCCGTTCGACGGTATCACCATTGGTACGCCATGGGTCCTTACCCGACATGGCGTCTGGTTTCGGCCCGACCCATGGATCACCAAGAGCGCAATCCAATGGATCGAATACGAATTCTTCACTCGTAAGACCTAGATCGGTTGAGAGCGCACGTATCAACGACGCATTACCACCCTTCCCGTCTCCGCGCGGCAACCGCACCAACGCGACCAGCAGCGCGTCGCGTAAATTACCTAACGGACTCTCGCCGAAGATATGCAGCCCATCACGGATCTGCATTTCTTTCAATTCACACAGATAATTGTCGAGTTTTGCTAACGCCTCGTCTGCGGGTTCATCGATTTCGATGCCGCAATCTACGTTCAGTCCAGAGGAACGGGTGAGTTCTATAATGTTATCACGCAGCAGTTCAATACGGCGTGGGTCAACACCGGCGGCCTCGTAATATTCGTCTACAAGTCGCTCGAGATCGGCAAGAGCCCCATAAGTCTCTGCCCGAGCCAGCGGCGGGGTCAGATGATCAACAATAACGGCGCTTGCTCGACGCTTAGCCTGTGTTCCTTCTCCGGGGTCGTTAACGATAAATGGATAAATATGCGGTAATGGACCAAGCACCGCCTCGGGGAAACAATCAGCCGATAGTGCCAGAGATTTGCCCGGCAACCATTCGAGATTTCCGTGCTTTCCCATGTGGATGACAGCATTTGCGGTGAATTGTGTCCGGATCCAAGCATAAAAAGCAATGTAGCCGTGGGGCGGAACAAGATCGGGATCGTGATATGTTTTTTCGGGATCGATGTTGTAACCTCTTGAAGGCTGCAACCCGATCACGATATTTCCACAGCGGAAAGCAGAGATTGCGAAAGCACCGCAATCAGTCTTGCCACCCAAAAAGAACTGGTCGGTCTCCGGCGATCCCCAACGCTCCGTTACCGCGTCACGCATAGATTTCGGCAGGCTGAAAAAAAAGTCTTGATAATCGGCCAGAGAGAGAGATTCCGCGATCCGCCGTCCCCTCGTCTCCATGTTGGTCGGCCCAGCCAACAAACGGTCGACCAGCGCGTTGCCGTCGGTTGGAGGATCATCGACAAAATAACCCGCATCCTCTAGTGCCCGCAGCAGATTTATTGTTCCGGCAGGCGTGTCGAGTCCCACCCCGTTGCCGACGCGCCCATCGCGGTTAGGATAGTTTGCTAACACCACGGCAATGCGCCGCTCGGCGACGCGCGTACCGGCGAGGTCCACCCAGGCAGCGGCCAATTCGATTGTGAACTCAATGCGGTCTGATGACGGCAAATGCTTAACCACGCTCGTCTGAGTAGCGTCATCGAACCTAGCCTCGGATTTGAACGCAACAGCACGAGTTAGCACGCGGCCGTCTACCTCTGGCAAAGCGACATTCATAGCAATATCGCGCGCGACCAGCCCCGTATCACTGGAAGCCCAAGCGCCCTCGGTTGTGGCGGCAAAAATAGTCTGCAACACGGGACAACCTGCTGCGTCGAAAGGCGTTTCAGTGCGATCTGTGCCAGGAGTGGAGACTGCAAAACCAGTGGTATTGAGAATTACAGTGGGCGGGGCATCAATGAAAGTCTTCCTTAAGACACCGGCAGAAACCGTATCCTTTAGGCTCTGGATATAGAGCGGTAACGGATTGAGGCCACGTTTTTGTATCGCTGCAACAATGGCATCAATAGGTTCAGTGTTTCCTGACTGGATCAGCGCTCGGTAGAAAGTAATCGCTACAATTGGTGCATTTTTTTTCCAAAACCCCTGCAAAACATCGAGATCCAGCACGTCCGTGTCCGGCCAGTATAGACCTGCTGTCATCAGCGGCGCAGGTTCTGCCCAGTCAACCTCGCGACCTATTAAGAAAGCAGCGTAATGAAGGAAGTTATCGGCATTAGCGGGGCCACCGTTAACAAGATACTGCCACAGACGGTGAATGGCGTCTGATGGCAAAGTACCGCGTTGTGCAAGGTCAAGGTCGGGCGTGTCATCCCCTGGAACAGCAGCGAAACCGATGCCGTTTTGCTGGCAAGTCGCAGCGATCTGTTCAATACCATATGACCAATAACTGGCACCGCCGAGCAAACGTACAACAACCAATTTTGCATATCGAATGACATTTTCGACATACACATCAACAGACATTGGATGCTTCAATTGCAAAATGTTGGCAAGGCGCAGAGTAGGCGCATTCTTTCCGGCCCGGCCCTGGGCAGCAGCGAGCGCGGCAAGTTCAGTGTCGGCGGCGGATAAAAAGACAATTTCACCAGGCGTTTGGCCCAGATCAGCGGCCTCTGATCCGTCGGAAATAATGCCGGCCGTCGCCGCAAGCAGATGCATTTCAGGCTTTCACGCCGCCCGCCAACTTAGCGGCGATTGCGGGCTTGTTAAGACCGCTCAAACCAATAACTACTAGCCTTGTTTCCCGGAATTCTTGAGCTTTCCAAAGGCGGTCATAGTGCTGTTGAAATCGTGGACCGACGCCTTGTATGACTAGCCGCATATCCTTTTCTGGCACATTGACAAAGCCCTTGATGCGCAAAATATCGTGGATTGAAACGACCACCTTTAACCGGTCTATTAAAGATTTCAGCGAACTGATTTCTGGTATGGTGACCACGAAGCTCTCGAAATCATCATGATCATGATCACCCTCAGCATCATGATGCGTTGGGCGCGCGAAAATATCATTTTCTACCGCCCCACCTATCCCGAGCACCACGTCAGCATCGATAATGCCATTAGCAGTCTTCAGCATTCGAACGCCGTTACGTAGTTTTCTACCGACCTCGTCCGAAACAACATCAACCGTCTCGCCGTCCATGAGATCGGTTTTATTCAACAAAACCAGATCAGCGCAGGCAAGCTGGTCCTCATATAATTCGTGTAAAGGGCTGTCGTGATCTAGTGCCTCATCTTTATCGCGTTGCACATGCACCTGCGGCGGATTATCTGCGAAACGACCGGCAGCCACCGCAGGACCATCAAGCACAGCAATGACGCCATCGACTGTAACCTGGGTGCGAACTTCCGGCCAATTGAATGCTTGGACCAATGGTTTAGGCAGCGCAAGGCCAGAGGTTTCGATTACGATGTGGTCAGGCGGACGATCGCGTTCAAGGATTTTCTGAATCGTGGGTAAGAAATCATCCGCGACAGTGCAGCAGATACAGCCATTAGGAAGTTCAAAGATGTCATCATCGGTACAGTCAGGGTTCCCGCAGCCTTTCAGCAATTCACCGTCAATCGGTAAATCGCCAAACTCGTTTACAACTAGAGCTAGTTTCTTACCTCTGACGCCCTCGATCAGATTCCGGATCAATGTCGTTTTACCTGCACCCAGAAACCCAGTGACCACAGTAGCGGAAATTTTTTGCGCGAATTTCATGTTGGCCCCGCCTCCTCCGCGGAAAAAACCACACACGCATCGCCTGTTGCCGTTCGCGGAACTCACCCCGGCCCACGAATTAGCGACACGGCCGACGACCGGTATCCTGGCTCACGGGTCGTAATTCAGTCCCTACCTTCCAGCATATAGTCGCCGTGGTAACTACGGGACGAACTTACCGCTCACAGTTGCGGGGGCAGCCGAGGATCAAATGAAAACATTTTTCCCCGTTCCCGGCATTGTCGGCAAATGGAAAGTACCCAAACCCACGATGCGCTGCAAGAGATTGATTTAACAAGGCATTTAGCTTGGATGGAGTTTATTAAAGGTCAAAGGTTAAACGTTATACATCTGCGCGAAAACTCCGGCATTTACACAACGACAAAATAGGATTATTCTCGCTGCTTTCTGTATGTTATAACATAACATTTTGAATTTTTTCTCATGTTCAACTGTAAATCCACCCAGGAGTTTCCGATGAATACCCCACCACGCCTTCCTATTGTGGCAATTGTGCTTGCCGCAAGCCTGACATTTTCTACAACCGTGATGTCTCAGGACAAAGATACGGCGGCAATTCTCCAAGAAATTAAGTCGTTGAAAGAGAGTTATGAGCGACGCACAGCAGAACTTGAGCAAAAAATCAAAGCCCTCGAATCCAGAAAAAACGCGGAAAGCGCGGGTTCCGCGGCACCCGCATCCTACAAACGTAACGTAAAAGATAATTCGTTCAACCCGTCTATTGGGCTGGTGCTTAACGGCAAGGCCTCAGCCTTTACCCGCAAAACCGCTGGCGATATGGCTGGGTTCGCGATCGGTGAAGAGGGCGAGCGGGGTAACGAAGGGCTATCTATTGATGAGACGGAATTAAACTTCTCGACCAATATCGATGATAAATTTTATGGCAGCATGACAGCCGCGATTGTGCGCGAGGAAGGCGAAGATAAAATAGAGTTAGAAGAAGCATACGTTCAAACACTCCCAAGTGCAGGCTTAGCAGACGGCGCTCGGTTAAAGTTTGGTCGAGCCTTCTGGACGTTTGGCTATCTGAACGAACAACATGCGCATGCAGATGATTTTGCGGACCGTCCGCTTCCATATCGAGCGTACCTTAACAAGGCATTTAACGACGATGGCATTGAATTATCCTACGTGCTTCCGACTGACCAATATTTTGAAGTCGGCGGCGGCGCCTTCCGTGGGGACGATTTCCCGTCTGGCAACTCCGTCACAGGCCTTGGGGGCGCATCCATCTTTGCGCGCACCGGCGGAGATCTCGGCAATAATGAAAGCTGGAGGATTGGAGCATATGCACTGTATAGCGATGCAAATGCGCGAGCCACAGAAGAGGGTGCGGTAACCTTTAACGGAAACTCATATCTCTACGCTGCCGACATCCGCTACACCTACGCGCCAACTGGCAACGCCAAATCTCAGGAGCTAATCCTCCAGGCTGAACTCTTTCAGCGCGATGAAAACGGCACCTACAATGTAGGTGGAGGGCCAGTAGCACTCGACGATACTTCGGTGGGGTATTACGCTCAGGCAATTTACAAATTTACCCCGGCTGTACGTGCCGGCATACGGTTCTCACAATTAGATCCTGTCGACACACCTGCGGGTCTGGTTGGTACAGATCTAGACTCAAATAGTCACCACCCCCGAAGCCTCTCGCTCATGGCCGACTGGACCAATAGCGAGTACGGACGTATCCGCGCTCAAATCAATCAAGAAGATTTGAACAACGCCGGAGCGGACAAGCAATTAATCCTTCAGTACATAATGAGCCTTGGTGCACATGGTGCGCATCCGTTCTAGGTCTATCATGAAACGAGCGAGTATAATCCTTTTGTTGCTTGCATGGGGAGTGGCTTTACCATCCCCCGCAAGTGCCGATTTAAATGTTTTTGCTTGTGAACCGGAATGGGCGACCCTCGCACGAGAAGTGGGCGGTGAGAAGGTAAATGCATACTCCGCCACGCATGCGCAACAAGATCCTCACCACATACGCGCAAAACCGAGCTTGATCGCCCGAATACGGCGAGCAGATCTCGTTTTTTGCTCAGGCGCTGACCTGGAGGTAGGCTGGCTGCCGTTGCTTATGCAGAGGGGAGCTCGGGCCGGGGTACAGCCGGGAACGACTGGATACATTATGGCGGCTGAGCATGTGCCGGTGTTAGAAAAACCCACCGTCATTGATCGCAGCCTCGGAGACATTCATCCAGGTGGCAACCCCCACGTGCACTTGAATCCAGAAAACATTATGATAATCGCGTCCGTGCTTGGAAAGCGCATGATCGCAATTGATCCGGAAAACGCAGCCTATTATCGAAAACGGCTAGCAGCATTTAATGCGTCTTGGCGTCGGGCAATTGAGGACTGGGACAACCGTGTCACTAAGCTCGCTGGTATGCCCGTAATTGTGCATCATAAATCCTTTTCCTATCTATTTGATTGGATGGGTCTCAACCAGATCGCCACCCTTGAGGTTAAACCTGGTATTCCACCCACTGCATCACATCTTAATGGACTTCTTCGCAAGGTACGTTCAAGCAATGTAAGAGCTATTGTCCGCGCACCTTATGACCCATCAGATGGATCCAACTGGCTCTCCTCTAAGACTGGCATCCGACAGATAGAACTCCCATACACGGTTAAGAGGAATGCGGGGCCGGGCGCACTTTTCAATTTATTTGAACGCACCATTGAATTGTTAGAAGGAGCAAATGCAGGGTCTTGAAACTCTTGATATTGTGCTTCCAGCTACAACCGCAGGATTGGCTATTGCTCTAACCCACAGTGTTCTTGGGATCGAGGTCCTACGCAGAGGCATTATTTTCATCGACTTAGCGATCGCACAAATTGCTGGCTTGTGCGTCGTTTTGACAGCGCTTTGGCTTCATAACCCATCATGGGGCCAGACGCAGTTCATAGCAGTTATTGCAGCCCTGTCCGCCGCATTTTTTTTTCGGTGGGTCGAGCGTGTAGTGCCAATTGAACAGGAAGCAGTCATCGGTTCTTGTTTCATACTTGCCGCATCAGCGGTACTGCTGGTCCTCGCCGATCACCCTAATGGCGGAGAGGAAGTCCAACATATCCTATCTGGCCAGATGTTATTTATCTCTTGGTCAGACGTCTTGGCTTTCCTGCCACTTTATGTTGCCGCATTAGTAATTTGGTTCGGAATGCCGAGTGTCCGTTCGGGCATTGGATTTTTTGTACTGTTTGCTCTTGTCGTCACTGCGTCTGTGCAGCTTGTTGGTGTTTATGTGGTGTTCGCGAGCCTTATTTTACCTGCGCTCGCCGTAAATGCTATGCCCGGGCGCCGCGTACCGGCTGCCATGAGCGCAAGCATCCTGGCCGTCATAATAGGGATCTTCGTATCAACACTCGGGGATTATCCGGCTGGTCCGGTTATTGTGTTTGTGTTCGCCTTTATTGCTATATTATTCCGGTTAATGCTTAGCTCCAAAATTGAGGTTTAGTTCATCTGCGGCGACATATTCCCGGGCCAGCTTCCGGATTTGCTGTTTCTACGGTGAGCATCATAATCTTTGACATCGCTATTCTTATCATCCTGGCTTTTAAACGCTGTCTCTTTATAAATTATCCTTAGGTATATCAAAGCCACCAATAAAATAGAGGCTGTCAGAGCAGAAACCCTTCTCAAGCGAACTTTGCGATTACGTGCTTGAATTAACAGACTGTAAAGAGAGGACTTGTCACAATACCCGCCTACGGGCATAAAATATAATAGAAGGGAGACTTCAACATGGCAGAGCAAACAAATTTAAGGAGAGTTGAAACAACTACCCAGTCTAATGTGGTCGTGCCGGCCTTGTTAGCCCTTGTGTTCGGTTTATTCCTGCTACTTGGCTCGGGATTTGCGGGTTCGGAAACTCTGCATAATGCAGCACATGACAGTCGGCACTCATTCGCGTTTCCTTGCCACTGACCAAATAATTAGACATGTTTAGGCGGATATTTTTTTCCGCCGTGATCGCTGGCATCCTCGGCGGCTCGGCAATAACACTGGTGCAACACTTTACCACGACCCCAATCATCTTGCATGCAGAAACCTTTGAAAGCACAGGCGACGACGGCGAAAAACACGGCACACTTAAAAAGGGTGTTGCCTTAATTTCTCCGGCGCATGCGCATGGCACACATAAGGATTCCGCAAAGCTCGAAGCTGGTAATTGGGCACCAGCCGACGGTCTTGAGAGAACAATGTTCACATTCCTCGCCAACATTATTACAGGCGTCGGGTTTGCATTGGTTCTCACTGCTTGTTTTGCTCTCTCGAAAAGACGAATAAATGGCCGCACGGGCGTCCTGTGGGGTGTCGGTGCATTTGCGATCGTAAGTTTGGCGCCCGCATTAGGGTTGCCGCCAGAAGTGCCCGGAGCAAGGGCAGCAGATTTGACTGACCGGCAATTCTGGTGGTTTTTTTGTGTGGCCCTTACTGGTGCGGGGTTGTGGGCGATGATTTTCCGAAACGGTGCTATTTGGGCCGCTAGCGGCGTCCTACTAATTGCGCTTCCACATATATTAGGCGCGCCAACCCCTGATCATATAGGTGGATCCGTGCCGCCGGAGCTCGCTGCTCAATTCGTCTCCGCATCTCTAGCTACAGCTGCCGTTTTCTGGTGCACTACCGGTTGGCTCGCCGGAACATTCTGGAATAGGGCCACCGCGAAGAACCAGAATTAGCAGATCGACGCCCAGTGGATCAGCGTTCTCGGCTGACTGATGCTTCATCGAAAGTAGCCATTCCGTTATGAGCAGCCAGCGCGCATCTTAGCACCCCTAGCGCTACCGCTGCACCCGACGCCTCACCCAGTCGCATATCAAGATCAAGTAGGGGAACCTTGCCCAGTTTTTGGAGTAGCCGCCTGTGTCCTGGTTCTTCCGAGACATGGCCAGCAACGCAATGGTCAAGCGCACCGGGAACTACCCTTTCTAATACCGCAGCCGCCGCTGTCGCAACAAAACCGTCGAGAATAACAGGTAGCTTACCGTGCCGCGCGGCAAGCACAGCGCCAGCTATAGCCGCAAGTTCGCGGCCGCCAACTCGGCGCATAGCTTCAATAGGGTTATCCAGCTCATCGCCATGCCATTTTATTGCGGCATCTACAACACGGGCTTTTACCGCGATCTCGGCAGGATTTAGGCCAGTTCCACGACCAGTCCAGTCGGCCGCGTTTCCTCCGAAAAGCGCACACGACAACGCCGCCGCCGCCGTAGTATTCCCAATACCCATCTCGCCGACGATCAGAGCGTCTGCCGATGGCTGAGCGGCGTTATAGCCTGTTGTAAAGGCTGAGGCGCACCCTTCTACTGACATCGCGTCAGCCGCTGTGAAGTCTTCTGTCGGGGTATCTAAATCAAGATTGATCACACTAATGTCAGCCTGCTGCAGTTTGGCAAGCTGATTGATAGCAGCGCCGCCAGCGGCGAAGTTAGATACCATCTGGCGAGTTACCTCTGATGGAAACGCCGACACGCCGTGAGCCGTAATCCCATGGTTTCCGGCAAAAATAAGAATCCGCACACTATCTAATGTAGGTGGATATTTTGCCTGCCACGCGGCGCACCAAGCTGACAATTCTTCCAAGCGACCAAGGGAACCAGCTGGCTTTGTAAGGTTTGCCTCGCGTTTAGTCGCCCGGCCAAGGGCGGCCAAGTCGGGTTCTGGTATATTTTCAAGTTGTCGGACTATATCGTCGTAGTTCAAAATCAGTTTTGCCAGTAATGTTTACCTACCTCCAGAGATAACATTTCGGAGACCTCATGACAGCCTCAGACAACCGTTTTTTAAAAGATTTTTACTCTAGCGTAGTTTTCCTAACCCGCTTTCCAGCACCACCTTGG
This sequence comes from uncultured Alphaproteobacteria bacterium, assembly GCA_913046035.1. GTDB lineage: Bacteria > Pseudomonadota > Alphaproteobacteria > MPNO01 > UBA830 > UBA830. The sequence goes on from CAJWSW010000012.1 coordinate 35,109, forward strand.
GTAGAAGCAGCGAAGAGACCCCTCGCCACCAGCATGTGGGCATTTCCTATAGTTGGAGTTTTAATTGCCGCCGTTGGCTCCGCGACGTACGTTTGTTGCGACCTCTTAGGACTGCCGGTGTTCATCGCGGCGCTTTTCACGGTGGTAACAATAATTATTGCGACTGGTGGCCTACATGAAGACGGCCTATCCGATTTGGCAGACGGTGTTTGGGGTGGCGCAGATCCTCAGCAACGGCTTAGCATTATGTCAGACAGCCGCATCGGTGCTTATGGAACAATTGCGCTTATCACATCCGTCGGCAGCCGGACAGCAGCGATAGCGGCTATCAGCGACCCCACGTTGGTTCTTGGCGCACTCGTGGCTACGTGCGCTGTAAGCCGCGGAATGATGCCAATTATTATGATGGTCAGTCGGCCGGCAAAAGAAGACGGCCTTGGCGCCTCCGCTGGAACACCAGCAAAAAGTACCTGTGCTGTATCATTACTGCTCGCTTTCACCATCACAATGCTGTCCGCTCCAGGAGGGTGGCTGATCTGTATGATAGCTGCTGCGATGGGAACATTGCTGGTTAGCTGGCTTGCTCAGCGAGCACTGGGTGGCTATACCGGCGACACAATAGGTGCCTCACAACAGCTTGCCGAAATGTTCGCGCTCGCGATCATCGCGAGCGCCTTAGTAAGTGCATAAATACAGGGCATTAGCACTACCTGGCGACCCGATTAACGAAATTCACACGCCAATTTTCCGCATCGAGATAATCGCAACGAGTAATCGAGAGCGTTTCGACGGAATAAGCAAGAGCCGCACCCGGCGCTCCGCCCATGGCGGTCGATAAAAAGCTTCGTATGCTTCCAGCATGCAACACAGCAACGATGGATCGACCCAGAAATTTGTCTGACCAATAAAGGGCTGCCTCCTGCACACGATGGGTAACCTCGGAAAAAGTCTCGCCACCCGGCGGACGAATATCTGCGGGCCAAGATTTTCCATCTTCGCGAATTTCAGCCCAGACATCGGCACTGGGGCGACCTTCCCAACCACCAAAATTTTGTTCCCCAAATCGTTCTTCAACGTAAATCTTAGGGTCACTCAAACCTCGCGCGGCGACAATGCCCTGCAACGTTTTGCGGGTGCGAGAGAGATGCGAAATCATCCAAACTGGATCGTCTGGAAGAAGAGCCGACAAGGCATCAAATGACTCCGGAGGGGGTGTTTGAATATCAAAATCAAGAACACCATAAACAGCCTTTTCTGGGTTTATGGTCGGGGCGTGCCGCACAAGCCACCACTCTGTCGACATGCCGGTCATAGTCCAAATGCCTTTTCTAATCTTTCCCAATCATCTTTTTTTCCTGGCAAACCGAAACGAAGCCAACGAGGATTTTCAGGAAAATATCTAGTAAAAATACCAGCTCGAGCGAGTTTTTCGTGAATGGCTCTCGCATTCGAAGAGATCACGAGACGGAACAGGTGGGTTCCGCCCACGATATCAAGGCCGGCAGCTTCGAGTATACTATCCAACTGGCCCGACGAGAGCGCCAATCGGTTGCGGGTTTCTGTCTGCCAAGTCTTGTCGACTAGAGCAGCGGCGCCGACCATTGCCGCCAGCGAAGATACCGGCCATGGTCCGAGCGCAGACCTTAACGATTCTGTGGTCTCTGAGTCGGCGATGGCGAAGCCCAGTCGTAGGCCCGGGAGACCGTAAAACTTTCCGAAGGACCGAAGCGCAATTATACCCGCCCAACCGCCAGCGCAAATTGATGCGACGGGATCGAGGTCGGCGAAAGCCTCATCTACCAAAACAAAACCCCCTTTTTTTTCTAAGTCAGCAGCAAGACCGGCTACCGCATCGATCTCTATACTCGTGCCGTCGGGATTGTTAGGCCGTGTTAGAACCGCGATTTCGCACTCACCCGCATTTGGCATAGATGAAGTTTCAAAGACATTGTGGCCTGCCGCTCTCCACGCGTGAGCGTGTTCTCCATAGGTGGGCGCAAATACCGCGACACGGCACTTATCTCGCAACCGCGGCAGCCATTGTATCAGCGCCTGACTTCCGGGTCCGCAAGCAATACACCCTATCTCCTCGATACCGTAGGCTTCGGCGGCAGCGGTGTTAAGCATCTCAATTTGTTCACTATCCGGCAGACAATAAAGACTTTCGAACATTCTTGGCGGCACCGACCAAGGCAAAGGGTTGATCCCAGTGCTCAGATCAAGCCAACCATCGGTGGGGCAACCAAATTCACGTGTTGCCGAAGCCAGGTCTCCGCCATGATATACGCCAATCAATTTGGTCCACCCTTCAGTGTAATCGGCAATCCTGCAGCCACAAATATCACTTGATCAACTGCCGCGGCGACTGCTTGATTGAGCTCACCGTGAAGGTCTCGAAATTGACGGCTCTGTCCATCCATGGGCACCAGACCATGACCAATCTCATTGGAAACCAGGACTATACGACCCTTAATACCAGAAATTGCTGCGGTCAGAGCTTTTGTCTCGTTGCCGACATCTCTTTTAGCCGACATGATATTGGAGAGCCAGAGGGTCAGACAATCTACCAGCAACACCGCGCCCGTCGCGCCGTATTCGCGGATCGAAAAGGGTAGATCATAAGGTTCTTCAATGGTGACCCAACTGTCACCACGGCGGCGGCGGTGATCCGCGATCTTTTCACACATCTCATCGTCTAGCGCCTGCGCGGTGGCTATATAAAAGAGGGTGCCAGGCGCCTCTCGAACGAGTTTCTCCGCATAGGCGCTTTTTCCCGACGCCGCTCCGCCAAACACTAAGGTGGATTTTTCAGCTAACATCCAATTTATCCGCCCCGAGACCTGGCCGGGACAAAACTTGTTTCCGCATTTGGTACCACCGCCAAGCGGTGGCGACAATGTTATCCAGATCTGAATTCACCGGCTCCCAATGCAATATTTCCCGCGCATGCCCGGTATCTGCAACCAGACGAGTTGGATCGCCCGGCCGGCGAACGCTTGGTTCAGTGGGAACCGGAGAGCCGACGATCCGGCCAACAGCGTCGACTACCTCGCGAACTGAATAGCCCACTCCCGCCCCTAGATTGAATAGGTTTGAATCACCCCCGTCTAGCAGGTAGTTGAGCGCTCGAACATGGGCGTCAGCGAGATCAGTAACATGGATATAATCGCGTACACAGGTGCCATCAGCAGTTGAGTAGTCAGTACCAAATATTTTCAGGGCCTTCATATCGCCGGCGGCTGAAGCAATTGCTAATGGAATCAAGTGTGTTTCCGGGTTATGTAATTCTCCAATTTCGGCATCAGCGTCGCTGCCAGCAGCATTGAAATAACGGAGTACAATATGCCGTAGGTCTGCGGCGACCTCATAGTCTTTTAGCATGATCTCGACTGCACGTTTTGTCTCGCCATAGGGATTAATAGGCTCAACGGCGACGTTTTCGGAAATGAGGTCCACATCAGTTATCCCATAGACAGTGCAACTAGAGGAAAAAACCACCGGCGGCGAGTTGATATAAACCAACGCGTCTAACAGGTTGATTGTTCCGGCAACGTTATTGCGCCAGTATTTCGCTGGGTCGGAGACCGACTCTCCAACACACGAATGACCGGCAAAATGGATGACACCTTCAGGACGTACTTTCTTCGCAACATCGACAATCCGGTCGCGATCAAGCAAATCACCCACCTCTAGTCCGCCCCACTTGACCGCCCACTGATGGCCCAACACAAGATTATCAAACACAATGGGCTCCATTCCAGCCTTGCTCAACGCTTTGCAGGTATGACTGCCTATATAGCCGGCGCCGCCCGTAACGAGTATTTTCTTCATCGATAATCCATCAAATAAATTGCTCAGCATTATCCACCCACGAAAATCCCGTGCAACCGCAAGGGACCAAATAAAATTATTTTACGGGGAGTCTGGCGACGGGCCACATATTCTATTCACACACGAACTTTCTAAGGATTGACGATCGTGGGAGCCACAGGTTGGACACTTTAGTAGGCGGCGACGTTGCGTAGTCTATTCATCCCGCGGCTATCCCGGATCTGACATCCCTAAAACGTATTGAGCTATTCGCAGGATATCGCGCGGGATGCTGCACTTGCCTTACTTGATCATTCAGGCATTGAGAAAGCGCATAATGTTGACTTAACTATGGGTGGTTTCGCGACTCTTAGCTTATCACTAATTTACAAAAATCTGGGTACCAGAAGACCCCAAAGTTGTTTGAACAAAGCGCCCCTAAATTGTAGGTAGCTTGTAGTTCTCAAAAGTAGCGCGAAGGTCCATTTTTAGTAACTTGCCGGTGGCGGTATGCGGCAACCTATCGACGAAAGCAACGTCGTCGGGAATCCACCACTTGGCGACCTTTCCGACATAGAACGCAAGGAGCTCCGCCGCAGAAATCTCGCTGCCTTCGTTACGGACCACAACTAGCAACGGTCTTTCATCCCATTTAGGGTGGGGGACACCAATCACGGCCGCCTCGAAAACTCCGGGATGGCCAACAGCGATGTTTTCTAATTCAATCGAGCTGATCCATTCGCCGCCGGATTTAATTACATCCTTAGACCGATCCGTGATGTGCATATACCCGTCAGTGTCGATTGTGGCAACGTCACCGGTAGCAAACCACCCGTCAGCGTCATATATATTGCCCTCGGCACGATAGTATTTACTGGAGACCCAAAATCCGCGCACCTTAAGCTCGCCGAAGGCCTTGCCATCCTCGGGCAAAGCTTCATTAGCGTCGTTTACAATTTTCATATCAACGCCATAACAAGGACGACCCTGCTTAATCTGACGATCATAACGAGCCTCGTCGGTCTCGTCCTCCATACCATTTTTTGGCCAATTCACGGTGCCAAGTGGCGACATTTCGGTCATACCCCAAGCATGCAACACTTGAACTCCGTATTTTTGTTCCATCTCAACACTCATTGCGCGCGGTGCTGCAGAACCACCGATGACACAATATTTGAAATTATCGACCTTGCTGCCACTGCGCTCGAGATAATCCAAAAGGCCAAGCCAAACCGTGGGCACCCCGGCGGATATAGTCACGTCCTCACACTCGATCATCTCATGTATACTCGCCCCATCCATAGCTGCGCCTGGCATCACCAATTTTGCGCCTGCCATAGAAGCGGCGTAAGGAATACCCCACGCGTTGACATGAAACATTGGAACAACTGGCATAACAGCGTCGGCCGCCGAGATATTAAGCATATCAGGGGTCATCGCCGCCCAAGCGTGGAGCACGGTAGAGCGGTGTGAATATAGTACCCCTTTGGGATTTCCAGTTGTACCTGAGCTGTAACACATCGATGAAGCCGTGTTTTCATCAAACAGAGGCCAATCGAAATTGCCATTCTCAGCATCTAACAGCGTTTCGTAGCAATAAAGATTGGGCAAGCTAGTATCCGGCATATTTGCTTTATCGGTCATAATGACGAAGGCTTTGACAGATTTCGCAGCCGGCGCGATTTCCTCCAATAAGGAGATGAATGTGAGATCTGCGAAGACAACTTTATCTTCAGCATCATTCAGAATATACGAAATCTGACCCTCGAACAGCCGCGGATTTATCATGTGGCACACCGCACCCATGCCGGATACACCGAAATATAGTTCAAAGTGGCGGAACCCATTCCATGCTAGCGTGGCCACTCGGTCCCCCATGCCAATGCCAAGCCGATGCAGTGCCTGAGAGAGTCTCTTTGACCGCGCCAGGGCTTCCGCATAGGTATATCGATGAATCGGGCCTTCTACAGTCCGTGAGACAATTTCGGTACCACCATGATATTTCGCTGCGTAATCCAGCATCGACGAAATAAGCAGCGGCTTATCCATCATAAGCCCAAGCATTCGTGTTCCACCCTTTGATTGTGAGCACTTTTACGTTTAAACCAAAACTATCGCCGGGAACGGCTCGTGACAATCTGTTGAAAGGAGCAAAATTGCCATACGAAACCTTGGCATTCGATATCGCTGATGGCGTTGCTTGCATGGCGCTCAATCGACCAGATGCCGCAAACGCCCTCAATCCGAAGATGTGTGGCGAGTTTTTTGATGCTGTCGTCACCTGCGACGGACGCGAGGATGTCCGGGCGGTTGTTCTCACAGGCGAGGGTGCAATCTTTTGCCCTGGTGGCGATCTAAAGTATTTCTCCAATCAACAAAAGGAGCTGGACGCTAGCCTGGAAGAAATCACCGGGCTACTGCATGCCGCTATTTCTCGTATGGCACATATGGACGCGCCGGTGGTTGGTGCTATCAACGGCATGGCAGCCGGTGCGGGCTTCAGCCTTGCGGCCGCCTGCGACATTACCATCGCCGGCCAATCCGCGAAATTTGCCCTAGCCTATACGGCGGCGGGCCTCTCACCTGACGGCTCTTCAACATGGAACCTACCGCGATTGATAGGGCTGCGCCGAGCCAGGGAGCTGATGCTGACCAATCGGGTGCTGAGCGCTAAACAAGCACAAGAAATGGGTATAATCGATCGGGTGGTGCCAGATGATACACTGCAGGACGAAGCACTAGCGCAAGCAAAAGCCTTCGCAGCAGGGCCGACTAAAGCATTTGGCGCGACCAAGCGACTACTGCAGGAGACCTGGAACGGTGACCTGGAAACCCAAATGGAGCGGGAGACGCAAACAATTGTCGATCTTGCACGATCCGCGGATGCCCGCGAAGGCATCGATGCGTTTGTCCACAAACGTAAACCAAATTTCAAAGGATGCTAGCGTGTCATGGGCAAAGAAAAAATTCACCGAGATCAATGGGCATAATATGGCCTGGGTAGAGAGCGGCATGGGTGATCCTATTGTTCTCCTGCATGGAAACCCAACATCGTCTTATCTATGGCGCAACATTATACCTTATCTTGAAACACTTGGTCGGTGTATCGCACCTGACCTTATTGGCATGGGAGACTCAGATAAGCTGAACGACTCTGGACCGGGTCGTTACCGTTTCGTTGAACATTGCGAATACCTTGAAGCGTTTTTAAATAATATCTGCGCTACCGAAGAAGTGACACTGGTCGTTCACGATTGGGGCTCAGCTCTGGGCTTTGACTGGGCTAACCGTCACAGAGACTCTGTCCGCGGTATAATCTATATGGAGGCTATCGTTTGCCCCCTGGATTGGAATGACTGGCCAAAACAATCACAGTCCGTCTTCAAAGGATTACGATCCCACGCGGGAGAGGAACTTGTGCTGGATAAAAACACATTTGTTGAATTGATCCTTCCAAACTCGATCATCCGTGACCTAACCGCGGAAGAAATGGCTGAATACCGACGGCCATTCAACTCACCGGGGGAAGATCGGCGACCAACACTTAGTTGGCCGCGCGAACTTCCGATTGAGAAGGATCCAAGCGATGTGGTTGAAATAGTGCATTCTTACTCCGAATGGCTTCAGCACTCCAATATTCCTAAGTTATTTATTAATGCCGATCCCGGCGCAATTTTAGTGGGCAAACAACGCGAATTTTGTCGCAGCTGGCCCAAGCAGGACGAGATCACAGTTCCGGGAATTCATTTTCTACAAGAAGATTCGCCGCAAGAAATCGGCAATGCTATTGCCAATTGGCTGAGAATCCTGCCGTGACAGCAGACTTTTCCCTAGATGGGCAAATCGCTCTTGTAACAGGTGCATCGTCGGGTCTTGGGCGCTCTTTCGCCGGCTTCCTAGCAAAAGCTGGTGCATCTGTGGTGCTAGCTTCACGGCATATTGATCAATGCGCCAAAGCTGCAGACCAAATAAGCGGAACCACCCTTCCCATCAGCATTGACGTTACAGATCCGACGAGCATCGATGATGCTATGAGAACAATCGAACAAAATTTTGGAACGGTGACAATCTTGATTAACAATGCTGGCATGGTAACCAATAACCTGCTAGTCGAAACCCCAACCGAGGATTGGCGCCAAGTGATCAATACCAACCTCACCGGTAGTTTCCTGATGACGCAAGCTATATCAAGGAGTTTGATCGCGTCTGAAACCACCGGACGGATTGTTAACATTTCATCTATGTTGGGGGTAGTCGCTAGTGGACAGGTGCACGCCTATGCCGCTTCAAAAGCTGGTATTAACCAGCTCACCCGAACTTCAGCGCTCGAACTCGCTCGACACGGCATTTCGGTAAATGCAATTGCACCTGGTTACATTGAAACTAATTTAAATCGGGATTTTCTAAATGGTCCTGCGGGTAGCAAAATCGTTCAACGCATTGCTCAGCGTCGTTTTGGACAACCTGCGGACCTCGAAGGGATATTACTGTTGCTGACCGCCCCCGCAGGGACCTATATGACTGGCGAGATTATAACGGTTGACGGCGGACTCAGTCTTAGCGGAATGTAAGGAAGAAAAATGGACTTCGCTCTACCTCCAGAAATTGACGACTACCGGATACGGATCCGAGCTTTCGTAAAAAAGCATGTAATTCCAGTGGAAACCCATCAGGGTAATTACGATGAACATGACAATATTCGCCACGACCTACTGGAGGATTTGCGTACAAAGGCGAAGAATGCGGGTTTGTGGGCGCTTCAAATGCCCAAGGAGTTTGGCGGCCAAGGGTTAAATGTTGCGGGAATGGCGCCATGCTATGAAGAAATGAACCGCTCAATCTTTGGCCCGGTTTGTTTCAATTCCGCTGCGCCCGACGACGGCAATATGATTGTACTTAATAAAATTGGCACCAAGGCCCAGAAGGAGCGATGGCTCCAGCCAATTATAGACGGCGAGGTTCGCTCCTCTTTTGCCATGACTGAACCAGCTCCGGGGTCAGGTTCCGATCCCTCGGCAATGCTCACTACCGCTGAAAAAAAGGGTAACACCTGGGTTGTTAATGGCCGTAAATGGTTTATCACTGGCGCTGGAGAAGCACAGCACTTCATCCTAATCGCGCGGACCTCTGATCACACCCGGAAAGGACTGAGCGCGTTTCTATTCGACGCAGACCAGCCCGGATGGGAAATCCTGCGCCGCATCCCCATCATGGGGCCAGAAGAACATGGCGGCCATTGCGAGATCCTGTTTAACGGGCTGGAAATACCTGACGAAAATCGGTTAATGGACGTCGGTGATGGACTCAAAGTAGCTCAAATCCGCCTTGGCACGGCTAGACTTACACACTGCATGCGCTGGACCGGTATGGCTAAGCGCGCCTTGGAAGAAACACTCGATTATGTGGCCGAACGTAAAGCGTTCGGTGAAAAATTAGCGGATCACGAGGGTGTTCAATGGCTATTGGGGGAGGCCGCAATGCAAATCGAAATAGGGCGCCTTCTAACGATGCGAGCAGCTGTCAAGTTAGATAGCGGCGATTTCGCCCGCAAAGAAGTATCGATGGCAAAGGTAGTCGTTTCGGAAACCTTGCACAAAGCAATCGACACGGCAATCCAACTGCGTGGTGCGCGCGGCTATTCCAAAGATACGCCTTTGGAGTGGATGTATCGGTATGCTCGGCAAGCGCGGCTGGTGGACGGGTCATCCGAAACCCATAAAATGGTTCTATCAAGATATCTACTTTCAGAAGGCATCGATTTTTGGAGCTGGGATTGACGCATGATCTTTTTGGACAAATAAGCCCGTCATGAACAAATGTGCTGAATTGTCCCTCTGCGAGTTTCTCCGGGGGTCGGCTCTCGCTGATAAAGTTACCGTAAAAATGGGCAACTTGCTAAACGGTGGCGCGATTCAGGAGAACCGTGCCATAACAGTAACAATCGACGGCGGAGACTTCGCTGGCACGAAAGAGATGGTCTTGCGAACAGAAGCGTCAACAACGGTACCTGAAAGTCGGCTACTAGAACAGCAATTTGCACTTCTTAAGGTTGCGAACGCAGCCGGCGTAAAAGTCCCGACACCTTATTGGTATTGTGGCGACCCGTCTATTCTAGGCAAGCCATTCTACCTAATGCAGCGCCTTAAAGGGGAAGCACTAGGCATACGGATTACACGAGCAGGTCAACAGCCACACCTTGCCGCCGCGCTGGGCCGTGAACTCGCTCGTATTCACAATATCCAACCACCACAGATTAAACTTAGTTTTCTTGGCGCGGTATCCGAATCTCCAGCACTGGACGCCATTGCTAAATACCGTGTTTATCTGGACGAATTACCAGAACCCCACCCAACTTTGGAATGGACGCTACGCTGGTTGGAAAACCGAGCGCCCACTTCGTGCAGCACTGTCCTGTGTCATCGAGATTTCCGCACCGGAAACTATTTGGTGCACGAGGGTGCGCTGACTGGGGTTCTTGATTGGGAATTCGCTGGGTGGGGAGACCCCCATGAAGACATCGGCTGGTTCTGCGCACGGTGCTGGCGTTTCTCAGCGCCGGGGCTTGAAGCGGGCGGCATTGCAGGGCGCAAGGTATTTTACAATTCCTACGAATCTTCCTCTGGTCGTAAATTAGAAAAAGAACTTATCGCCTATTGGGAAACAATGGCACACGTTCGCTGGGCAGTGATAGCACTGCAACAATCTATGCGATATCGGGCCGGCGGAGAACCAAGCCTTGACCTCGCTCTAATAGGTAGGAGGCTCGCGGAATTGGAATACGAATGCCTTCGCCTGACGGGGGTGATGAAATGAGAAATCGCCCTACTGCGGAAGAATTGCTTCAGATTGCAGAGGAAACCTTGTCTAACAAAGTCACAACGAACCTACCGCAAGAGCAGCGATACAATGTGGCTATGATCGTCTCGGCGATAGGAATTGCTAGACGGGAATTGGCGGGCGGACGTTTTGCGTGGGACGGGGAATTAGATGCGCTACAAAGGCTATATGCCACTGATATCCAAAAACCTGCAGAATCTACATTATTCAATCTTAGCTCAAAACTTGCATCTGATTTTAGAGCTGGGGTTTATGATGAAAGTAGCGAAAACCACAAGGTGGCACTCAATATTTTAATTAAAGACGTGCTCGCCCGTCTGAACGAAGACAGTCCCCGTTATCTTAAAATGACGTCGTAGAGCCTCGCCTGGCCGATACTATCTCTGTAGGACATATCTCCGCACAAACTTACTGTTGCCGATCGAATTGAAAGCAGAACTCTTTTTGGGAAATGGTCTAACGCGCATACGATGGAAAAAGGAAACATCAGCCATTAAATGGCTTACACGAGTTTCCTAGTTCACACGAGTCTAAAAAAGAGACAACAGGACGACCTTGCGAGAGGTGATCGACCGCCAGTAAAATAAGAGTCGACGTTTAATCCAAAATTACATCAATTGCCCGCGTTTCCATCGAAAACGAGTGAACTAGCGATTTAGTTAGCATGAGCTAGTTTTTATAGGTTTATATTATTTTATTAGCCCTTGTGAATGTCAGGATAGGCGGTACAGTCCCTTTGTCGCAAAAAAATTTTCAAAGTGAGCCATAGACAAATAAAGGGGCAAATGAAAAAATTTGGAAAATCCATTAGCTGGACTGCGGCGGCACTTATATTTGTTCTTTTCCCAGTTACAGCCGGTGGTAAGCAGCAGAAGGTTAATATTGTCGCTACCATCGCGCAAATTGGTCAACCGCTATCGGTTATCGCCGCGGACCGTGCCAACATCGAAACCCTTATTAGCGAGGGGGTTGATCCGCATCTCTATCGACTTACCCGTTGGGATGTATCGAAACTGAACCAAGCCGACATGATTGTTTATAATGGACTAAATCTCGAAGCTCAGATGGTTGACATGTTAAGGCGGTTTTCAGCGCAAAAACCTGTAATCGGGATTGCGAACGCCCTTAAGGATCGCACCATACTTCTACAGAATGGCAAAGCGCACGACCCACATGTCTGGATGGACCCAACCCTTTGGGTAGTCGCTCTAAGCACAGCTGTAAGAGAGCTCGCAAAAATTGATCCGCCAAACGCGCAATTTTATAAAAAAAATGCGGCCGCCTATTTCAGGCGAGTATATGATCTGCATGACCGCGCGAAAAAAGCCATTGCTTCCATACCCCTTTCTTCCCGGGCACTGGTCACTGCACATGATGCGTTCGGGTATTTTGGCCATGCATATGCAATAGACGTTCTGGCAATTCAGGGTATAAGTACTGAGAGTGAGGCGGGCATTCACCAGATCGAATCCCTAGTTGAAACACTGGTAAACCGTCGTATCGAAGCTGTTTTCGTAGAAACTACAGTATCCGAAAATAACATCCGCGCGCTGATAGAAGGCGCGAGTGCACAGGATCATGAAGTTCGAATTGGCGGCACGCTTTATTCAGATGCTATGGGTCGCAAAGGTACTTACGCGGGAGAGTACTTGGGTATGTTTGACCATAATATTACGACCATAATCCGCGCGCTGGGTGGTAGCGCCCCGCTGCGCGGTTTCGGGGGGCAGCTAGCCCAGAAGAAAGGAATGTGATGACCCCACCCCGCCGGGCCACTCTTAATTCTAGCGCTTCAAATTCCAACACAGCAACAACACCCCTTGCCTTCCGCAGCCTTACCGTTAGCTATGGTGCGAAGCTCGCATTATGGGATTTAAATGTCACAGTACAAAATAGAAGCTTAATGGCCGTCATTGGCCCCAATGGTGGCGGCAAGTCTACAATGATTAAATCGGTACTCGGATTAACGCCCGTTATTTCCGGCGAAGTACTTGTGTTCGACACGACTGTGAAAAATGCCCGTAAGCGGGTTGCCTACATGCCACAGCGCACGAGCGTCAACTGGGACTTCCCAGCTTCAGTAGAAGATGTGGTCGCGATGGGGCTTTACAGAAAAATTGGTTGGTGTCGGCCGGTGCGGCGTCGCCACCGCGATGCTGCGCGCGAATTTCTCGACCGTTTAGGCATATCCAATTTAGCAGACCGGCAAATCGGGCAACTGTCTGGCGGTCAACAACAGCGGGTATTTCTTGCTCGCACGCTTGCCCAGGACGCGGATCTTTATCTAATGGATGAACCCTTCGCTGGCATTGACGCCGCAACCGAACGCGTCATTGTCGATTTATTTCATGATATTCGCGCAAACGGGGCTACCGTATTATGTGTACACCATGATTTACAAACCGTTCACGATTATTTTGATCACGCACTAGTCCTCAATATGCGCGCTATCGCATCCGGACCAGTCAACCTAGTCATAAACGAAGAAAACCTGCAATCTGCCTATGGCGGTCGCCTTGCGACAAACGAAATCCGCGCAATCACAAAAGCGGGGTGACCGGCTTAATGTTCGAAAAGGCCCTCGCAGTCTTTACATTCCAGGCCGGTTACAACACTTCGATCGTTATGGCAGGCGTTGTCGCGCTCGGTATCGGCGGCGGGGTAATCGGCGTGTTTCCCTTTCTGCGCAAACGCACGCTGATATCGAACGCTATCAGCCATGCCACACTTCCTGGAATCGGGCTTGCGTTCCTAATGGGGATCACGCTGGGCGGAACCGGGCGGAACCTTATGTTGCTAATGGCGGGCGCTGCGCTTACTGGGGCCCTTGGCGTCCTAGCCGTCCAATGGATCAAAAATCATACCAGACTCGCTGAAGACACTGCTATTGGAACTGTACTTAGCGTATTTTTCGGTTTCGGAATTGTACTGTTGAGCCACATTCAGACGCTTAAAGGCGGTAGCCCAGCTGGTCTGAACAGTTTTCTGCTTGGATCTGCTGCGGCTCTGACTGCCGCCGAAGCACAGCTCATCGCCTTTTCCGCTGCTGGTGTGATCACGATTTCGATTATCTTTTTTAAGGAGTTCGCTGTGGTGGCATTCGATGAGGATTTTGCTGCCGCTCAGGGCTGGCATACCACGCGAATTGACCTAATTATGATGGCGCTGCTTTTAGCTATTGTTACCATTGGTTTAAAAACAGCCGGGCTGATTTTGGTTGTTGCACTAGTCATTATACCCCCTGCAGCAGCATGGTTTTGGACTATGCGTTACAACCGGATGATTGTTCTAGCTGGCACGATTGGAGGTTTATCTGGCTGGATCGGTGGTACTGTCTCTGCACTGGTTCCTAAAGTGCCAACTGGCGCGGTAATTGTTCTAGTCGCCGCCGCCATATTCACATTCAGCCTATTATTTGCCCCGGCGCGTGGCGTCATTGCGTGGGGCATACGACACATTTTTCTTAAATTTCGGATTGCAGAGACATGCGGCCTTATTGCGATAGCGAACGGTTTCATGCCGCCGGATACGTTGGCCCGAAAGATTATGCGCTGGCGCGGATACCTTGATATTAACGGCAAGCTGACCCAATCGGGCGCGACAGCGGCAGAGGATAGGCAACGCCAACAACACCTTTGGTTCGCCTACCAAGAGCGATATCCCGATGCCGACCGCTCTTTAAATCCTCTTACGAATGGCAAGATAGAGTCTGTATTACCGCCCGATATTCTGGCTGAGCTCGAAAACAAAACGACGTAACCGTGACAAATTTTCTGACCATTGATTTCCCGGCAATCCTAGTTGCGATCCTGACAGCGACAACCTGCGGTCTACTAGGTAATTTTTTAGTACTTCGCCGGCAGGCCTTAATTGGAGACGCCATCTCGCATGTCGCCCTCCCAGGCATTGTTATAGGGTTTTTAATCACTGGCACCGTCGCCACACTGCCCCTAATGTTGGGCGCCATGGGCGCCGCTGTGATAAGCGTTGGACTGATAGAGACCATCCGGAGGGTTGGCGGACTCGAAAGCGGCGCCGCGATAGGGGTAGTATTCACTGCGATGTTTGCAGCCGGGATCGTCCTTCTAGAGCAAACTGATGCATCCAATGCTCATATTGACGCCGAACACGCGCTCTATGGCAACCTTGAATCGACCTTGTGGCTAGGGCTCTCGAGTTGGACCGATCTTTTAACTAAAGACGCGTATGCCAGCATGCCGCGCGAACTTGGCACAATAATAGGTGTTACATTAGCGATCTCATTTCTGATCGTCACTTTCTTCAAAGAGCTAAAGATTACGACCTTTGACCCCGGGCTTGCCACCAGCCTTGGTCTGCCAGTTCGCACTATTTCAAACGTCCTCATCATCCTAGTGGCGGTTGCTGCCGTCGCTGCATTCGATGCCGTTGGTTCAATTTTAGTAATTGCAATGTTCATCTGCCCAGCAGCGACGGCACGGATGCTTACAGACAACCTAGCGAGACAATTGTGGCTCAGCGTGGCCGTCGGGACTGTAGCCAGCATAGGAGGATACATTCTTGCGGCATTTGGACCGCAAGCTTTTGGCAGTCAAAAAGCGTTGAGTGCTGCAGGTATGATCGCTGTGATAGCTGGCTTACTGCAGTTATTTACAATGATCGCAGCACCGCGCTACGGAATACTTACCCGTTTCATTAGATATGGGCGTAACAAAAAACATTTCTAATTTGCCTTGAAATAGCCCCATTGTTTTCAAAATGAAGACACATTGGCCTCATACAATTTTAGTATGGGCAAAAGACATTCAAGCGACACACACACGCACACTCTCAAAATTTTTGGCTGTCGGCTGCTCGTTCCTGACTCCGCTCGAATTTGGCGGGTTTTTTTTATTGAGGATAGAAGAGGGCAATAGCCGTGGAGGGAGTAAGCCAAGAGGTAACTCAGTTTTATCAAGCTTCGTCAGGTGGTGAACGAAGCGATGGGGAAAGACGCGACCTAGCCAAAGCCAGGTATATGGCTTTGGACAGATACCCAGTCACCGATCTCGCGAATGAACTTTGTCGAACTGTCGGTGACTACCTGATTGATACCGACCGTAAGCGAAAAAACCGACGAGGCAAGAAGGCGCTGAAAAAATACCACCGTGCAACGGGCGCTGTGATTGCCGATCTTATATTGGGATTTCGCCGCGAAAAATCACCTCTTTCATATCGCACTCTATCAGCTGCAACATTTAACGACGGTCCTGTCTCATACAGAAATTTCAAATCCATCATTAATTCACTTGAAGGCCTTGGACTGGTCTTTAAGGCCGCACAGGGTTTTTACAAACGCGCAATCATCTCATCTGGTCAAGCCACCTGTTATTGCGTCAGCCCATTACTTCTTGAAATAGCTGCCGAATTTGAAATCACACCGGCCAATATCGACAAGCACTTTGCCTGCGAGCTTCCTCGGACACCACTGGTGCTGCACGCCGCAAAAGACCGGCATGATTGGAGGCATTCCATAAGTCGATACCGCCCCTTTACAGGGGAGAAGAAGGTTCATTTTGAGCCGACCGACCAGACAAGAAAACTGGAAGCCGAAGTTACCGAACTCAATGAGTTCTTCTCTGAGTTCAAACTCGAAGGAGGAACGCACCGAGGCTACCGCCGGATCTTTAACCTGAGTTCGGAAGTGGGCTATCGCTGGAACAAAGGTGGTCGTCTCTACAGCGTTGGCGAAGAGAACTACCAGATGCTTCCCGCAGGTGAGCGAGCCTTGATGCGGATCAATGGTGAGCCAGTCGTAGAACTTGATATTAGGGCAAGCTTTCTGACAATCCTCTATGCCCAGCACTGTCAGACGCTCGATCTTTCAACAGATCCATATCAAATAAAAGGTATCCCGCGGCATGTTGTTAAACAGTGGGTGGAAATGACGGTCGGTCACAATACCTATCATCGCTCGTGGCCAAAGGCTCTTAAAAACAGGTTCTTCGAAGACACCGGATACAAGCTACAAAAGGTCCATCATATCAAGACAGTTCGAGATGCTGTCCTCAGCAAACACCCAGTTATTGCGAAGCGCCAAAACCACCACACTGATATCTTTGATCTCATGTATCTGGAAGCAGAAGCAATGGTGCGTGCAATGCTCCAGCTGAAGCGAGCTTATGGGATCCCGTCTCTGACCGTTCATGACAGCATCATCGTTCGAGAACGCGATGTGTGTGCAGCGGCTGAGGCTGTCACGCGAAATTTTAAGTCTGTCTGTGGCGTGGAACCAGAGTTTGGGAACTGGAAAAGGCCGGCGACCGGCTCGATCTGAGCTAAATGTCAGTCTCCCCAGGTGCAGGGTTTCCCCTCCCCCTGTACCGTTCAGGCTGCGGTGGTGTTCCTCCAGCCACCGCAGCTTTTTTATTTTTCAACACATTTGCCTCACATTTTCACAAAATTGCCTTTATCTCCTCACACCTGAGCCCCATTCGGACTGTCTACTGCTCCTGTCTGATGGTCAGACATTAAACATGGAGAAAGATTATGATGCTCATGGGCGTATTCGCTGCTGCCACCACACTTGTAGTTGCTTCTACTGAAATTGACGGTATTGGCGCTACCAACCTACCAACAACTCCAAAGGTTGCATTTTTAGAGCCAAAACCCGAAGTCACTAAAATAAACGCCACATCCACTGCAATGCCGATTATGCAGAAGGTCACGTACTCCGATCCGGGCATTAGCGAAATACTCGCGAGCATGGAGAAGAAGACTAGTGTCAAAACGGTTAAGACTGAAAAGGTTGCCGACACAGATCCTAACCGGCGTTCGGCAATGGAATTTGCAAGGGATGACGAAAACTCAACCGATTGGATCAAATGACCATGCTGATGAAAAACAACGGCGCATCTAGCAAACGGTCCGAAATATTAAATGCATCACCTTTGAAAGGCTCAGTAGCAACATCGGGCATGGTCGATAACCCTACACCGTCTCGCACTCCACTGCCTGCTTATGAAGGGATATCCCGGGCACCTGCGGAAGACACCAAGGTAATTACCATTGGAAAAGGTGTGGTGTTCTCCGGGAAGGTTA
>CAJWSW010000013.1 GCA_913046035.1 uncultured Alphaproteobacteria bacterium
CTTTTATCCTTAAGATCGATACTGATTATATTTTGTGCTTTATTAAAATCTAAGGTTTTGATTATAATTTTTTTTAAATCTGAAATTTTATCCATTAATTAATTTAAGATTATCAAATTTTTCTTAATTGAGAAGAAGAAATGTTGACTTTTTTGAACTTTATAAACTCTAAATTTGTTTTACCCAATCTTTTAAATGCTATTGAATTTAAACATTTTTTTTTATATCCGTGACGGTCAAAAACTATTATTTTACATTTCTGTGAGATAGTTTTCCATTGATGCCACTTATGAAAGTTAATTAGATTATCAGCACCCATCAGAAAATAAATCTCATTTTTTTTCTCTTTAAAAAGATAATTTATCAAATCAATCGTACGATTTGATTTTAATTTATTTTCATAAAATTTTATTTCAATAAAATTTATTTTTTGAATAATTTTTTTACAATAATCGACTCTTTCCTTAAGACTAGAAATGCTTTTTTTCTTAAAAGGATTTTTTTTTGTTATTGCCCATATTACTTTTTTAAGATCGAATTTTTTAACTGCTTCTTTAGATATTGACAAGTGACCTTTGTGAGGTGGATCAAATGTACCACCTAAAATTCCAATTTTATTTTTTTTTAAACTCAAATTATTTCCTTATTATACCTTTGCTAGTAATTTGATATTTATATGAAACCAATTGATTTAAACCGACAGGACCACGTGGTGGTAAAACATTTGTAGAAATTCCCACTTCTCCACCAAATCCAAATTCACCACCATCTGCAAATTGAGTTGAGGTATTATGCATTGCAATAGAACTTTTAACATTATTTAAAAATTTTTTTGCTGATTTTTTGTTTTGTGTAATTATGCAATCTGTATGCATAGTTCCATATTTATTTATATGATAAATCGCTTCATCAAGATTTTTTACTGATTTTACTGAAACTATTGGTGCTAAATATTCCCTTGACCAATCCTTAATAGAAGCTTTTTTTATTTTATTATTGTAGTTTTTTCTTATTTTATTATCACCAATAATTTTACAACCATTATTTTCCAAATTTTTTAAAATTTTATTTCCAATTTTTTTTACTATCTTTTCATGCAAAAGTATTGTCTCCGTTGCACCACAAATTGCAGTATTTCTTAATTTGGCATTAAGAATAATTTTTTTTGCGATTTTGGGATCTGCATCTTTATCAACATACGAATGACAAATGCCCTCTAAATGACCAATAGTAGGAACATTGGAAAGATTTTGAACTTTTTTAACTAAATTTTTTCCGCCACGTGGGATAATTACATCGATAAATTTAATACGTTGGTTGAAGGAAACATCAGCGAGGAAGAACGCGACCGTTTCCTTGATGCGGTTCAACGTCTTCCAGAGCTCTCTGCGGATGAACTTGGTCACTTGCACATAACACTTGATAATGCGGTGCTAAAAAATGCATCGCAGGATCAAAAAGGAATTTTCTGATGCTGTTCAGTAAAAAGACTGCTGCGGCCAAACGCGCATCCTTTCGCAGTGAACTTTCAACCGGCCGTTTATTGCAATTTCCCGGCGCTCACGCGCCAATTGTTTCGCTAATCATTGAGGAGCAGGGTTTCGACGGTGTCTATATTTCTGGGGCTGCTTTATCGGCAGATCTTGGTCTCCCGGATATCGGTTTGACAACGCTGACTGAGGTTTCGCAGCGTGGGCGGCAGATTAGCAGAGTTACAGACCTGCCGGCGTTAATCGATATCGATACTGGGTTCGGAGAGCCGATGAGTGCAGCTCGGAGCGTACAGGAATTCGAAGAACTTGGCTTGGCTGGGTGTCATTTGGAAGATCAGGTTAACCCGAAACGCTGCGGCCACTTGGATAATAAATCTATTGTGTCGGTTGCGGAAATGACGATGAAGCTTCGTGCTGCATCGGATGCAAAAAAGGACACCAATTTCCTGATTATGGCACGAACAGATGCCCGAGCGTCTGAGGGATTGGAAGCGGCTATCGACCGTTGTAAGGCTTACATTGATGCAGGTGCGGATGCGATTTTTCCGGAAGCCCTTCAGGGATGGGAAGAATACGAAAAAGTTCGCGAAGCCATCGACGTACCAATTCTCGCTAATCTGACAGAGTTTGGTAAAACCCCTTTGCTTACCAAAACTGAACTAGAAAACCTCGGTTATAATATAGCAATCTATCCGGTAACGTCTTTGCGTTTGTCCATGAAGGCCGTTGAGGAAGGGTTCTCAGCCATCCGTCAGCAAGGTACGCAGAAGAAGATGCTTGACCGGTTGCAGACCAGAACACGCCTCTATGAGCTTATTCACTACGAGGACTACAATAAATTTGACGAGGATATTTTTAATTTCGGAACCGATGGGCACGGGAGTGAGTGATGGCCAGTAAGGTGAACAAGAAACCGAAAAAGTCAGTCACGAAAATCAGAGGTCCAAAAGTGGCTAAACAAGAGATTTTTAAGGGTCTTGCAGGTGTCACTGTTGATACAACATCGGTATCCAAGGTTATGCCGGAAACCAATTCCCTAACTTATCGGGGTTACGCGGTGCAGGACCTGGCGGCCAATTGCAAGTTTGAAGAAGTTGCCTATCTGCTGTGGCACGGTGAGCTTCCAAGTCGGTCACAGCTGCGAAAGTTCGAGAAAGTCGAGCGAAGTCGGCGAAACATTTCACGCGCGCATATTGACGTAATTCGTCAGTATCCCAAAAGAGCGCATCCCATGGATACCTTGCGCACATCGGTTAGTTATCTCGGCACGACAGAAACAGCCTGGGGTGGCGAGCCGGCAGAAAGGGATCGAGAACGTGCAATGAATATGCTCGCTAAGATCCCTACAATGATCGCCACTGATTACCGATTTCGCAGGGGGCTAGCGCGAAAGGCTCCGCGCGCGGATCTTTCGATGTCAGAAAATTTCTTCTACATGTGTTTTGGCAAGGTTCCACCAAAGGAGGTCATTCGAGCCTTCGATATTTCTTTAATCCTCTATGCCGAGCATAGTTTTAATGCATCGACCTTCACCGCCCGGGTGATTACGTCATCTAGGTCCGACATATACAGTGCCGTGACTGGGGGGATTGGGTCATTGAAAGGGCCGTTGCACGGCGGAGCAAACGAGGCCGTAATGCAAAACTTGCTTGAAATCAAAACGCCGGCGAGAGCTGAAAATTGGTTGAGGGAGAAGCAGGCTAACAAGCAGTTGGTGATGGGTTTCGGTCATCGTGTTTATAAGCAAGGAGATTCTCGGGTCCCCACAATGCGTGCGGCGTTAGAAGACCTTGCGGCTTGGAAGGGTGATACAAGGTGGCTGGAAATCTCTGATATTTTGCAGAACATAATGATCAGCGAGAAAGGGATATACCCGAACCTCGATTTTCCAGCGGGTCCAGCCTATTACTTGATGGGCTTTGAGATAGACATGTACACGCCGATCTTCGTGATGAGCAGGATAACCGGCTGGTCAGCACACGTGTTGGAGCAAAATGCAAGCAATAGCCTGATCCGGCCGTTGAGCGCATATGACGGCGTCAGACAACGAAGGGTTAAGCCAATAGCTAAGCGCTCGTAGTCTAGTCAGCTTACTCTCCACGATGCTTACGTTGTTCGATCCGTCCTATTCTCATTAAGTAAAGAGCCGATGCAATTATCACCAATGTTCCAGCAATCGACCATTTGTCTGGCAATTCGTTAAAGATTAAGAAGCCAAGAAGAGCAGCAATTGGCAGTCGCATAAAGTCAAATGGCGCGACAATGCCGATTTCTCCTGCATCGTATGCGCGGGCTAGAAAATCTTGACCTACCGCACCCAGCACGCCCGCCAAGAGAAGCCAAAGGGTTTGAGTGATGGTGGGCGTCTGCCAGGTTAAAGCGGCACCGGGAAGCATTATAAGAGTACCAAAGAACATGAAATAGAATACTATTCTTGTGGGCGGTTCGGTGGAGGACAGACTCTTCATGGAGATCATCGCGCAGGAAGTTAAAATAGCGCTTAGCAGAGCGAGAAGCATCGCTGCTTCGATGCCGCCCTGAGGTTTGACAATCATTAGTACACCGCAAAAGCCGACAAGTGTTGCTATGACCCGCCGGCCACGGATAGCCTCGTGTAGAACAACGGCGCCGATGAGTATCGACCAGAATGGCGAGGTGAATGCTAAAACCATTGCATCAGCCATTATTAAATGTTCGAGGGCAAATATGACGCAAACGAAGGCAGAGATACCGAAAAAGGCCCGTACAAAGTGAAGCCCTGTACGCTTGGTTTGAACTCCAGTTTTACCATTACGTAAAAGCCAAGGTATGAGCATGCAAAGCGCGAAGAATGTTCGGGCGAGAGCCACTACAAAAATCGGAACCTCAGTCGACATTTGCTTCACAATTGCAAACATTGTTGTAAGCGTTGTCACAGCGGCAAGCATCCACAAGATGCCACGCACGTTATCCAACTTTGGCTGATAGGTCTTAGGAAGGTTCAATTTCGTTTCTTGAAATATAATTTCATGGGGATAAGGAAGGCCATTGCGTAACAGACCATCGCTTGGCATTCAATGTGATCTGTGAAGTGGGTCGTTTATGGTATCGTCTCAGTTGTGACATCTATGAGCTAACTTTCTAAAACAAAAGGGTAGCCTCCCGTTGAAGATCCTTTTCATCACGGCAACACGAATTGGCGACGCGGTTTTGTCATCGGGTTTAATCGCGCATTTTGCTAAAAAATATCCAGGTGCTCGCTTCACCATTGTCTGTGGTGCGCCAGCGGCACCTTTATTTGAGTCGGTTCCAGGTCTTGAGCGTCTGATAATTATCAATAAATTACCACTTCACACCCACTGGCTAAGGCTATGGGGAATGCTTGCAACTACCTCATGGGACATAGCCTGTGATCTTCGCGGCTCGGCTATTACCAGCTTTTTATTGACGCGAAACCGTATTGTTGGCGCCCATCGTGACGAAACCGTCCACCGAGTGATTGAGTTAGGGCGCTTGACGAATATAGAGCCATGGCCATCACCAACCCTCTGGATTTCGGATGCCGATCGGAAAGTCGCTAAATCTCTTATGCCCTACGATGGAGCGGTGCTTGCTATAGGTCCGACCGCAAACTGGGGCGGAAAACAATGGCCGCCAGATCGTTTTGCAGCACTTGCTCTGCAGGTGACCGCAGCTGATGGCTTCTTGCCGGGCGCACGCATCGCTGTTTTAGGTGCGGCGTCAGAACGCAGTATGGCTCAACCTTTTCTGAGGGAAATTCCGTCGGAACGGCTCATCGACTTAATAGGGCAAAAGCTGAGTATTGCTGCAGCGTGTATTAAACATGCAAACCTTTATGTAGGAAATGACTCCGGTCTGATGCATGTAGCGGCCGCTGCAGGAACACTGACGTTAGGGTTATTTGGTCCCTCGTCAGAAATACGCTACGGGCCCTGGGGCAGACATTGTGCGACGGTTCGGACACCAAAAGGCTTTAAAGAAATTGTTTTGGCGGACGGGTTCGATCACACAAGTCATCAATCCCTTATGGAAGATCTATCCATAGATACCGTCTACACCGCCCTTGAAAAATTAAACAGCAAGGCAAACAATGGCGGGGAAGGGGAGCCGAGTGAACGCCCAGCGTAGCGTGACTGAACAACGCCGAGAAAACCGTCGCGAAGAAATTTTGAGGGCGGCGCAGGCACTTTTTCTCCGCAAAGGATATTCGAATACGTCGTTGGATGATATTGCTCGAGCGGTTGGGATTAAGCGCGAGGGCCTCTATTATTATTACCCTAATAGGCCACAGATACTAATCGAAATAATCAAGCCTCTTGGTCTCCAACTGCGTGACCGGGTGCGGGAAATTCATGCAAGTGACATCCCGGCGGATGAAAAAATGCGGCTCACTGTGGAGAACCACTTGATGCGTTTTGAAAATCGGTACGCTGAGTCGCAGATTACGTTGAGGGACGACTATTTTTCTGAGAATGAGGATGTGCTCGCGGAAATGCGTCCGATTTGGGACGACTATGAACGTCTTTGGGTTGAGATTATTGAGGAAGGTCAAGAAAAAGGTATCTTTGATAAGTCGCTTGATCCGCGGATCGCACACCTTGGGATATTAGGGCTTTGTAATTGGGCTGCCCGCTGGTACGAGCCAGGTGGCACGCTTCCTGTGCCGGAGTTGATTGAGATGTACAATAAGATGGTACTGCGTAGCCTTGGAGTGCAGCAGCCTTAAGCTTCAATGTGACAAAAGATGTTTATGAAAGGCAATTTCGTTCGAAGTTGACAGTTTTCTGCCAATCAGCGCTGTTCAGTTCGGTCTATAAAGAATAATCACCCGAGCGAATTTGTTTCCTAAATTTCGAGAGCAATCTCTGGCGGTGTATAGTCACGGTTTTGTGCCATGGCCACGGCTTGATATGTCAGTTTGCCGCAATGGATATTTAAACCTTTCATCAGATGTGGATCATTTGACAATGCCCGTGCGACGCCCATCTCGGCAATTTTTAACGCGAATGGCATGGTGGCGTTATTCAACGCAAACGTTGAGGTGCGTGCTACTGCCCCCGGCATATTAGTGACACAATAATGCACCACATCGTCGACAATATATGTTGGATGCGCGTGGGTGGTTGGTTGGCTGGTTTCAATACATCCTCCTTGATCGATCGCAACATCTACAATTACGGATCCACGTTTCATCCTTTTGACCATATCTGCGGTCACCACCTTTGGTGCCTCAGCACCGGGGACAAGAACGGCACCGATGACAAGGTCCGCGCTTAAGACTTCCTCTTCTATGCTGGTCTGATTTGAAAATCGAGTCGTGATCAGACTTTTATATTGCGCGTCGATTTCAGCGAGGCGTCGGATGTCACGGTCTATAACTGTTACCTGACCACCCATTCCGGTGGCTACGAATATGGAATTGCTGCCGACCACGCCACCACCGATAACAACGACTTTACCTGGTGCCACGCCTGGCACGCCGCCCAGCAGAACACCGCGCCCTCCATTTGCGATCTCAAGACACGTCGCACCAGCTTGAACCGCCATACGCCCGGCCACTTCACTCATAGGTGCCAGCAGCGGAAGACCGCCGCGATCATCGGTGACAGTTTCATATGCAATGGCTATACACCCGCTGTCGATTAATGCCTGCGTCTGAGACTCATCCGGGGCGAGGTGCAAATAAGTGAAGAGTATTTGCCCCTCTCGAAGCATTGAAATTTCGGACGGCTGTGGTTCTTTGACTTTCAGAACCATTTCAGCCTTTCCGAAGACTTCGGACGATGAACCAGCAATCATCGCGCCAGCGGCTTCGTATTCGGCATCATCGAACCCGATTTCGTGGCCAGCATTTTTCTCAACCAAGATGTCATGGCCTAGGGCGATGGCCTCACGCACACTAGCAGGGGTCATACCCACACGGTGCTCGAACGATTTTATCTCCTTAGGAATTCCTATTAGCATGCTAAGCTTCTATTCATACAAGGTGGTTTTATGACCGCATTGTGTAGCGGTTATCGAAGTGGACTATAAACAAAATTTTACGTTAACGTAAAATTAGTTGTGAAACTTCTAGCCCTCGATAAAGTGTTACTTCGAAACATGACCTTGAAAAAGGATTATCACGACATGAAAGCTATCATCGCAAAACAGCTGGGCCCGCCCGAAAATCTTGTCATTGAAGAATTAGAAGCTCTTACTCCCGGTCCAGGGCAAGTTGTTGTCGATAATAGAGCAGCGGCGATCAATTTTCCTGATCTTCTAGTGATGGAAGGTAAATATCAGGTCAAACCGCCACTGCCGTTTTCCCCCGGAAAAGAAAGTGCCGGTATCGTCAAGTCTGTAGGGGCAGGTGTCAACTCTGTCGAGGTTGGCGATCGTGTAATGGTGCAAGTAGAATACGGGACCTATGCACAGGAAGTCCTCGCCGAAGAGGCACAATGTTACCCGGTTCCAAAAGACATCTCATTCGAAGAGGCGGCTGCAATTGGAATTGCCTATCAAACTGCTCATTTCGCTCTGGTAGCCCGTGCTCACATCAAGGAAGGCGACACGGTCTTGGTTACAGGTGCCTCGGGTAGTGTTGGCCTAGCGGCAATGCAGCTTGCAAAGGCTTGGGGTTGCAACGTAATTGCTGGGTTGACGACTATGTCGAAGGAAAACCTGGCCCGCGAAAATGGCGCTGATTACGTCATAGATGTCTCGAGTGATGATGTGCGAGACAGTATTCGCGATGACATAAAAAACCTTACTGGTGGTGGCGTTGATATTGTGATCGAAATTGTTGGCGGCAAAGTTTTCGACGGTGCGATCCGCGCGCTGAACTTTGGCGGTAGTATTGTTGTCGTTGGCTTCACAGGCGGTGATATCCCCTCGTTAAGAGTGAACTATGCATTGCTAAAGAATATTGCGGTGACCGGGGTGAACTGGGCGGAATACCGTGACCGTGATCCAGGCTGGGTGCAACGCGTGCAATCGGAACTTTTCGACCTAATCGCCGAAGGAAAGATTAATGTTCCCGTACAAGCAGTGTACCCAATGGATGAGTTCGTTGAGGCTTGCCGTGTAATTTCTGAACGAAGAGTGCGTGGCAAAGTTGTGATACGCTTAGATAAATAGCAAACAACCTAGTTAAGCTGGGGCCCATTCAGAAACGATTTCATCATAATCTGGTCGTACGCGATCCTTAAGTTCACCAACGCCGCTGCCCAAGTACAGGAACCCCGCTATTTCATCCCCCGGTTCTGCACCAATGGCTTGTTTTACGTCGGCATCATAAGCGTACCATTCGGTAAGCCACTGCGCGGCATAGCCCATCGATTGAGCGGCTATAAGCATTGTCTGACAGGCAGCACCTGATGACAGGACTTGCTCCCACTCTGGGATTTTGTGTTCTTTTCGAACTTTTGAGATTACTGCGACAACAACCGGTGCGCGGCTAAGGCGTTCCCGCTCGATTTCGATTTCTTCCTCGATTGCATCGGGCTTTTTCGTTTTAAATGACGAAGCGATCACCTCCCCGAGTTTTGCACGCGCTTCACCGCGAATGACGATGAAACGCCAGGGTGTCAGGCGGCCATGATCGGGAACCCGCATGCCAGCCTTCATAATTTCTCGGAGGCTTTCATCGTCCGGGCCTGGTCCGCCCATCATACGCGCGACGGTGGAGCGGCGCGACGTCAAAAAGTCGATTGTCTCGTTATCAAGTTGATTTAGGTCCGACATGGTATCTTTTCCGTGACTCTGAGTTTCAAATGATTCCAGCCTCTTTGGCGCGTTCGCGTTCAATTTGGCGAAGTGCACCGCGTTGTATTTTGCCGGTTGCAGTAAGGGGTAATTCGTCAACAAATTCCACTGCTCGTGGATATTTGAAGGCAGATATTTGAGATTTTACGAAATCTTGCAGCTCTGTCACGCTATCATCGTCAAATTGTCCTTCTTCTTTTAATATAATAAACGCTTTGACTATCTGACCACGGTCTTTGTCAGGCGTACCGACCACCGCGGCTTCGCGGACTTTCGGGTGTTCAAGCAAAACTGCTTCAACCTCTAGTCCGGAAACGTTGTAACCACCGGTAAGTATCATGTCATCGGTGCGGGCTTCATAATAGAAATAACCATCTTCATCGATCCGGCAAAGATCACCTGATTTGTTCCAACCTTCCTGTATATAGGCCTTCTGTTTTTCTAAATCATCAAGATAACGGCACCCATTTGGGCCTTTAACGATCATCAGGCCCGTCTCCCCGGGTCTCACGTCTTTAAAGTTTTTATCTACGACACGCACTTCGAAACCGGGCACCGCCTTTCCGATTGCGCCCGGCTTAATTTCATCGCCGCTGGCAGATATAAATATGTGCAAAAGTTCAGAGATACCAAGCCCGTTGATCATCTCGACACCAGTTATCTCTTTCCACTCATTGAAAATCGCGGGTAATAGCGGCTCCCCGCCGCCCACACATTCTCGTAGGCTGGATAAATCATAATCGCGCGCCTTGTCGAGCATCAGCTTATAACCAGATGGCGTGGAAAAGCATATTGTCGCTTTATGCTTTTCGATGGTTTGAAGGACAGCTTCTGGAGTTCCTCGCTCCAAAAGAACAGCTGTGGCACCGAACCGAAAGGTATCTGCAATGAATGCGCAAAGGCCATAAAGGAATGCGATCTGAGGACTACCACAGACAATATCGCCCGGCTGGATTTTTACTACATGACCTATAAAACAATCGGCTGCTGCCAGAATGTCGCGATGAAAATGCAAGGTTCCTTTCGGCGTTCCGGTTGATCCAGATGTAAAACCGATTATTGCTGGATCATCCGCAGCCGTATCTATGTTGTCGAAATTTTTAGACTTCCCCTCCATCGCTTTTTCGAGAGTATCTGGGCGATCAGCTCCAAAATAGAGAATATGCTCGAGGTCTGGCGCGGCATTCTGGGCTTTGTCTATATCGTCCGCTAGATCGTTGTGCGAAATGGCAAGTCGCACCTTTGCTTTGCCAATCATGTAGACTAACTCTCGCTCCCGCAAAACCGGCATTGTCGTGATTGCAACGCCACCTGCCTTAAGGACAGCAAGCCAGGACGCGATTAACATAGGGTGGTTACCGCTTCGAATTAATACGCGTTCGCCGGGTATAAAACTGTAATCCTCAACTAAAACATTCGCGATCCGA
Source organism: uncultured Alphaproteobacteria bacterium (assembly GCA_913046035.1). Lineage (GTDB taxonomy): Bacteria > Pseudomonadota > Alphaproteobacteria > MPNO01 > UBA830 > UBA830. The sequence goes on from CAJWSW010000013.1 coordinate 10,667, forward strand.
TTTGCGCGGTGCATTAACTCTTTGTAGGTCCAGGTATTTTCTTCGAAAATCAATGCGGGCGTATCGGCAAATCCCGCATCGACTTGTTGGTCTATGAGCACCTCGGCAACGTTAAATCTGGCAGGATAAGCGGAAAGTTCAGGCAGGACTGAGTAATCCATCTCTGGCCACAGTTCAGGTCCTGGCATGTTATCCCGAATAAATGTATCGACGTGGGAGGTCGGTTCAGTCATGGCATCTATTCTTTCTGTTCGGGATAGAATTTAGACCGCGATACGCTAGAGGGTAAATAGCTATATAAGGAGCGTTCCAATTCATATTTACGGTGGCTGACTGGCACCGTAATTATAAATTTACGGTAGTGTAAAATTTTGTTGGAATCAAGCGGTGTGGCTGCTAAATCCAGAAACACTAACTCAGTTGATCAAATCACTGGAGTACATTTTGAAAGATCTCGTTCAGTTGGAGCTTATCCGTGAATCACTTGTCGCTGTGGTCAATGAGATGCGCGCAAATATTATCCATTCCTCCTACGCGCCCATAATATATGAGGGCCATGATTTTTCATGTGCGCTTATGTCTGCAGACGGACGCCAGGTAGCGCAGGGGTTGGCAGACCATCCGATCCATATTTTTGCAGTTCCTTATTCTACTCAACAAGTGGTTGCGACCTTTAAAAATGATATAAACGAAGGCGACCTTTTTCTTCACAATGATCCCTACACTGGAGGAACGCATTTAAATGATGTGCTGATGCTACAACCAGTGTTCTTTGATGGCAGGCTCGGTATGTTCGCAGCAATGCGCTGCCACTGGAACGACGTAGGAGGCATGACGCCGGGCAGTTTGTCGGGCCGAGTCAATGAAATCATTCAGGAAGGCATCCGGATCGAGCCAACTAAAATCTGTGATCGTGGCCAAATTAATGAGCCCTTCATGAACCTTTTATTTAATAACATGAGAGCGCGTTCTGAGCGCCTCGGCGATTTTAATGCAATGGTTGGAACGGGGCGGAAAGCAGAAGAACACCTTCAGCGCCTTTTTACGAGGTTTGGCGGTGGCCTTCTAAGCGGCATCGAGGAGTTAATCGAGAGGTCTGAGCGACAATTACGAGCGAAGATTTTGGAACGCCCAGATGGTGACTATTATGCCGAGGGGTACATCGAGAGTGACGGTACCAATCCTGATCCCTTGGTGGTTAAATTGAAGCTGACGGTGCAGGGAGATGAAATCATTGCTGATTTCACTGGCACATCCAAACAGACTAATGGTCCGACTAATTGCGGTCCGGCAATGGCGTTGAACGCTGTCGGAACGATCGTCAAATCTTTTCTCGACCCCAGGACGCCGATCAATCAGGGCTCATTTAATCCGATTACAGTGATTTCTGATGAGGGAACGTTCATTAATGCCCGTAACGATGCTCCATGCGGCGGAATGGCAGAGTGCAAGTTTCTCATCGATTCTGTGGTTGCATCCGCCATGGGAAAAGTTGCACCTGAAATGATTGTCGGTGACCTGAAGGGGGGTGCCAATCATGTTATCATTTCTGGCACCGACAGCTTAGGCGATAACTACATCCACTACGAGTGGCCGGCGGGCGGCACCGGTGCGTCAGATGGAACTGATGGATCAAATGCAGTGCGGAGTTTCAATGAGGGCGACTTCAATTCTATTCAATCGGTAGAGACTGTTGAAGGCCAATTCCCGTTGCGGGTTGAACGCTGCGAGCTCCGTGAAGGTATGTGCGGTGACGGCGAATTCCGCGGTGGTTTTGGCTTGAGGCGCGACGTGAAGATTCTATCGGGACGCGGCTCTTTATCGGTAATTTCTGAAAAAAACGTGATCCCGCCTTACGGTGTTGAAGGGGCGGCCAATGGTGCAGCAAACCGATTTACCGTCATCCGCGATGGTGAAATAGTGGAACCCTCTGATATGCCGGGAAAGGTATCGGGTTTTGCTCTAAGTCCGGGTGATGTAGTGCGCGAAGAAACCGCTGGAGGCGGCGGCTATGGAGACCCGCTGAAAAGAAAACCCGAAACAGTTCTCGCTGATGTTGTTGAGCGATATTTATCCGACGCTGATGCGGAAAACCGCTTTGGTGTGGTAATCCGAGAAGGCGTCGTGGACGAAAAAGCGACCGATGCGCTTAGAGCGAAAATGGCTGATGACCGTGTGCTGGTGCCGCTTGAATTAGCGAATGAGGAAATGAATGACGGACCGAGACGGCAATTCCGATTACCTAAGCAACTGGCTTTAAAATTCCAGGTAAAGGAGGGTGATCTCATTGAGCTCGTTACGGGTAAGGGCGCGCCGCTCCGCGCGTGGGCGAAAATTGCCGGTGAGGGGGATGCCGTTGCCGTCAGCGCGACAAGCATGGATATAATGGGGACGACGCCCGGCGATAGCGTCCTAATGCGGCTTACGGTTCCGCAGCCCTCAACGATAATGTGAGTTAAGAATGGCTGCAGATAAATATATTGTCGGAATTGACGTCGGAGGTACGTTCACGGATCTCTTGTGCCTGAACACGGATACACAGGAATTGCTGTCGGAAAAAGTTCCTTCCATTCCAGGCCGGCAATGGGAGGGTGTGCTTGGTGCATTGGAAAAATTGGGTATTAATGGCACTGAAATTCGCGCTTTTGTTCACGGTACAACCATCGCCACTAACGCGCTGTTAGAACGCAAAGGGGCGAAGACAGGCCTCGTAACTACTGAGGGCTTTCGTGATACTTTAGAGATAGGTCGTACACGTCGCCTTATCGGTGGCTTGTTCGACATTAAGTTTGTCCGCCCCAAGTCGCTTGTAAGACGCGACCTTAGAATGGAAGTCAAAGAGCGCGTGGCAGCAAATGGCGAAATTCTAAAATCGACAGATGGGATAGATTTTGCGCCAATAATTGACCACTTCCAAAAAAACGGTGTTGAGTCTATCGCGATCGCCTTCATGAATGCATACAAAAATGACGTGAATGAAATAAACGCACTTGAAAAGATTCAAGCGCTCGCTGGAGATACACCGGTATGTGCGTCGACGGGGGTTGTTCCCGAAAAAGGCGAATTCGAACGGTTCTCAACTTGCGTGCTTAATGCATATTTAACACCCGTAATTTCGACATATCTCGAAACATTAGCAGGAGAATTAAAAGGGCAGGGTATTTCTGCCCCAGTAAATGTGATGGGATCTAACGGTGGGGTTATGACGCTAGACCAGGCTGCTAAATTTGCGGCAGGAACCTTTCTATCTGGTCCTGTGGGTGGCGCTGGAGGCGCAGTTCGAATTTGTGAGATGGCGGGAATTGAGGACTGTATAACCTTTGACATGGGAGGTACAAGTACGGACGTGGCGCTCATCCATCAGTTGGTTCCTCGTATCAGTCATTCAAACCAGATCGATGCCTATCCCCTTCAAGTGCCGCAGCTCGATATTCACACGATCGGTGCCGGAGGCGGGTCAATTGCATGGGTTCAGCCTGATGGAACGTTGGAGGTAGGACCGCAGAGCGCCGGTGCTCTGCCTGGTCCTGCATGCTATCAACGTGGCGGGACGGCGCCAACAATTTCCGATGCAAACCTGATGCTTGGGCGTCTACCCACCGACCGTGCACTTTCGGGTGGTTTGCAGCTGGCAAAAGAATTATCTCAGAGAGCGTTTGAAGGTCTGGCTGAGAGCCTCGGGGACAACGGCGGTTCGCTAACACAGCTCGCTGACGGAGTGCTTCGTATCGCTGTCTCTAAAATGGCCGGTGCGGTGCGGGAGGTATCTGTCCATCGTGGTTTTGATCCGCGTGATTTTGCGCTACTGGGTTTTGGCGGCGCTGGCCCAATGCATGTGTTCTTGGTCGCGGAAGAACTCTCGATTCCGCAAGTTATCGTCCCTCGCTTCCCCGGTCATTTATCCGCGCTTGGGCAGCTTCTTGCCGACCTACGCCGGGACTTTGTGACTGCATGGGGAGGCCCACTCGATGGCTTGGATCTCGGAGAATTTAGATCCAAGGCAAGATCAATGCGGAAAGAGTCTACATCACTTCTAGAAAAGGATGGGTTCAACGAGAACAAGCACGAACACTCCTTTACCTTAGATATGCGTTATGTCGGCCAGTCGTTCACGCTGTCCATACCTTGCGATCCTGTAAGGGTAACTTGGGAAGACCTACGGGAAGCATTTCATACCCGCCACGAGCAGACCTTTGGGCGAGCAGACCGCCACAGCGATGTAGAATTAGTAAATATTCGGCTGTTCTCCCTTGGGCTAATCGACAAACCCGAGCTTGTCTTTGAAACGGAAAGTGGGAGCGACCTCATTATTGGACAACGGCCAGTTTGGTTTGGCGATGAATGGATAGATTGTCCGATCATAGACCGAACAAAAATGGGGGCCGGGGAAGTTTTTGAGGGGCCGATGATTATCGAGGAAGCAGGTGGAACGTCGGTTGTGCCTCCTGCTTGGACCGTCAAGGTTGACGCTTCAGGATCACTTGATTGCCGTCGGAGTCACAAGTACTGAGATTGCTTGTTTCAAAGTCGGCCTGAGGTTAGCTTTGGCCCGCAAAACAAATTCGAAAGTGTAATGATGAACCCAGCAGACACTGCTATCTCCGAACTATCTGAACCCGTTGGAGAGATGACACATGAAGATTATTATAAGGCGGCAACAAAAAGTTTGCCGGGTGCAGGCCTTGGGAGTTACTCGCTGCCGGATGATGTTCGCTTCGTTATTCATAAAGGCGATGGTTCGCGACTGCAGGACGTTCGTGGGCGTTGGTACATAGATTACGTTGGCGGAGCGGGAGCGTTAATCCTAGGGCATGCCTTTCCAACGGTTGTCGAGGCTGTCAAGGATCAAGCAGAGAGGGGTATCCATTTTTTTGGCACTTTGAATGAGCAATGCATACAACTCGCTGAAGATCTGCAGGAAATAATCCCTTGCGCCGATCGAATAGCGTTCACTACCACAGGCTCGGAGGCGACAGCCTATGCGATGCGCACCGCCCGGGCGGCGACTGGACGCAGCAAGATTTTGAAGTTCGAAGGAGCTTACCACGGAAATCATGATTATTCGGCATTCAGTGTTACGCCCACGGCTATATCGAACTATCCGCAAGGGCGCCCTGACACAGGTGGATTGCCGGCTAATATGGCGGAGAACGTGCTGGTATCCCCTTTTAATGATCTGGAGACGGTTCGTCGTATCGTCGAGGAAAACCGAGGTGATTTAGCAGCAGTTATCGTTGAGCCGGTGCAACGCATCATCTTTCCTGATGATGAATTTTTGCCTGGATTGCGCAAGATTTGTGATGACAATGAGGTGCTTTTAATTTTTGACGAAGTGGTCACAGGTTTTCGACTTGCCCTCGGCGGCGCTCAAGAATATTTCGAGGTGCTGCCTGACCTTGCGAGCTATGGCAAAATCGTAGGCGGTGGCGGTCCACTCGGTTTTGTGGGTGGTAAGGCGGAGTACATGGATCTAATGAGCCCTCGTAACAAAGGGCAGGCCAATTATTCTTACGTTAATGGCACGCTTCACGGAAACCCGGTAGCCGTCGTGGCTGGAATGGCGACCTTAGCCGAGCTCAAAAGGCCCTCGTTTTACAAAGACCTTCATTCGCTTTCCGATGACGTGTGCAATGCGTGCCAGGATGTCTTAAATAAGAACGATATACCTGCGATCGCTGCAGGTAAGGCATCATTTTGGCAGATATTATTCATGGAAAAAGCGCCTCGCAATCATGCTGATGTCATGAATTCTGATGCGGCGTCGGCGCGCGCGCTTGACTTGGCGCAAATGCATGAGGGCCTCTATGTTTTGCCGAACGTTCGCCGTTTTGTTTGCGGAGTTCACACAGGGCAAGACATTGAAGACACGGTTCGAGCACTTGATGCCGCGTGCAAGCGGTTGTGATGTCAGATATGAAGGGTGCTGGGGTCCTTTTTTCAGAGATGACGCCACCCCCTGGTTCGGAAGATCATTTCAACAAATGGTATAACGAACATCACATGCCAAGCCATGTGTATGGGGTCCCCGGTTTTCGTTCGGGACAACGATACAAAGTAACGCATAAACCTGATTACCTTGCGATTTATGATTTGGAATCGCCGGCGACGCTGACTGATGACGAATATATCAACCGGAAGTACAAGCCAGATGCGCCAACAAAAAAAATGCTGTCGGAGGTAATCGCGTTCACTCGTTATATAGGCGAGGAAATCGGCTTTCAGTTGCGTGACGGACTGACGGTAGACGATGCATTAAATGCGCCGCTTATTTTCGGGGTTTTCATAAAACTACCGGATGATGTGACGGAGGAGTTTGTCAACTGGTATCAGACAGAACACTCTCCGATGGTACTTAGAAGTTCGCTGTGGCGCATGGTTCGTCATATGAAAATCGTAAATGCTGACCCGGAACCGTTTACGCACATGTTCATTCACTATGTTGAGAGCGAGGACGCGCTGAAGAGTGACGAACTATCGGCGGCGCAGGCGACGGATTGGTTTAATACGCTATCCCAAAATGAGTGGTTTAAAACCCATTCGGTGATGTATCACAGGCTCGGTAAACGATATCACAAGGGTGAACCTAACGCCCAAACATTTACTTTAGATATTTAACCTATCAACTTTTAAGAGGCTAATTATGGCGATCGACCCGTCAAACAAAGATTTATATGAAGCAGGTCTTGCGGTTAGAAAGAAAGTGCTCGGTGAGGAGTACGTTAACCCCAACATTGAGAAGGGTGAAAATGATCATTTAACCGGAAAAATACAGACGATGGTCACCGAGTATTGTTGGGGTGGCGCTTGGACCGAAGATACACTGGATCATAAGACCCGCAGCATGCTTAACCTTGGTATTCTCACCGCGCTGGGTAAGATGCAGGAATTAAAAGCTCATACGCGTGGCGCATTGCGCAATGGTTGCACGGTTGAGGAGATAACGGAGGTTCTTGCACATGCGACTGTGTATTGCGGTATCCCCGCGGGTGTCGATGCATTTCGCAGCGCAAGAGAGGCACTGGACCAGGCTGAAAAAGAGGGCCTGCTGTAGGCTTCAGTGATACTGTAATAGCCTACCAAGCCCCTGGATAGGATCAGAAATGCCTGCATCTCTTAGCGAGTGCCATAGTGTGGCGGAGTTACTAGAAATCACGGGCTTTTTAAGCTTTGCTTCCAGAGGTTCAATTGAATCAAAAGTATTGAAGTCCGTGCAGCATATCAGCAATGCCTCCGCGTCTCGATGGTCGACAGAGCAAGCGTGTGTGAAGACATCGGCTGGCGGGACGCGAGAGATTTTCTGAATTTCTTCGAGTGATGTATCAAGGCTAAGGCCGGCGGTCGCAAGAACCTCAACGCCATGGTCACTCAAATAATGGGCTTCGTGTTCGTTGGTCTCGGGTGTATATGGCGATGCCATGACTATCTTGGTTGCGCCGAGTGCATCAAGAGCAGCAGTTATTGCCTGCGCTGTCGAATTTGCCGGAACATTACCTGCGTCAGTCATCGTTTTTAGTAACCGGTCCGACGGGCAGGCCATCGAAGCTGCAGTGCAGGCGTATGTAGCATAGTCGACATTGCAAGCCGCCAGGTCATGCATAGCCTTGGTTAAGTCGTTAAGCATCCTTTCGAAATTGTCTTTCGCAGGATCGGAATGCAGCGGTGAGCGGGTGAAATGGAAACTGACCCCATCTGGGGCGGCCTTATGAAATTCGGCTTCATTAACCGTATTGCTCGCCGGAACGATTACCCCAATTTTAGAGCGCCACCCGATTGGCCGTATCTTTTCAAGCGACGTCATCATACGGTCCCCTTTTCGAAGTTTTTAAGTATTGACGTTAAACTAGCATCAACGATTGACTGCTTTAAGGCTCCCTTTATTCTGTTCCATCATAAAGGAGACAAAGAATGTCTGACGAACCTCGCGTTTTAGTTTCAGGGGCTGGTCCGGTTGGCTGCTGCGCGGCACTTTATCTCGCGCAGAGGGGAATAGCTGTGACACTGGTCGACGCCGCGTCAGAGTTGCCGGAAGACCTTCGAGCGTCCACATTTCACCCTCCAACCCTCGATATGCTAAAAGAACTTGGTGTCGTGGAGAAGGTTATAGAGCAAGGTATTGTCTGTCCTATCTGGCAATATCGGGATGCGCGGGAGGGTGTCGTAGCGGAATGGGACCTCTCTGTTTTGGAAAATGACACTGATTACCCCTATAGGGTCCAGTGCGAGCAATTTAAGCTAACGAGAATAATTGTTTCCGAACTTGATAAGATGGATAACGTTGAAGTGCTTTTTGACGTCAAGGGCACTGGTGCGTCCCAAAATGAAGATGGCGTATCGTTATTCGTTGAAACACCAGATGGTCCCAGAACCTTACTGGGAAAATATCTGATCGCGGCCGACGGTGCATCTAGCGCAATTCGTGTTTCCCAGGGAATTGACTTTCCCGGTTTGACTTTCCCCGAGCTATGGCTGTGTACAAGCTCGGAATTTAATTTTGAGGATCACTTTGAAAACTTAGCGCCGATAGCATACGTGGCCGATCCAGATTTTTGGTTCGTATTTGTTCGTGTTCCGGGAATGTGGCGGCTCCTTCTTCCTTCCCTTCCGGGCGAGACGGCAGATACGCTAGTTTCTGACAAAACCGTGCAGGAGCGTATGCAACAGGTATGTGCGATTGATGGCAGCTATGAGACTTTCCACAGGACCGCATACTCAGTTCATCAGCGGGTAGCAGAAACATACAGAAAGGGTCGTATCTTTCTTGCAGGAGACGCGGCCCACATCAATAATCCGCTGGGCGGTATGGGGATGAATGGAGGGATCCACGACGCGATGAACCTCTCTGAAAAGATTGTAAAGGTGTGGAACGGTATTGCCGACGAAAGTGAACTTGATAAGTATGACGCCCAACGTCGCCCGATAGCGATAGATTACGTTCAGCAAACCACCATACGAAATAAAGCGATGTTAGAAGAGACTGATCCAGATGTAAGGCGCTCGAAGCACAATGAGATGAGCAAGACAGCCAATGATCCAAAACTAGCGAGAGAGTATTTGCTTCAATCGTCCATGATTACAGCTCTAAAACAAGCTGAGGCATTAGCATAAAAAAAGAGGCGCCAGTTTTGGCGCCTCTCGCACATATACCTATGGGTATTTAACGTACATCCTGCCTAGCAGCAGCTGCTTTAAGGATTGGATAAAGCCGCCGAATATCGGCATTCTTATGGTTTAAGAAGACTTTATCCCCGAGGGGCTGAAGACGACCCATATACTCTTTTTGCTCGGCATCTGAGAAATAAGCGACCTTCGCTCCAGATTTTTTCCACTCCGCAATCATCTTTGTGACAAAGCTCTCAGACCTTGCAGATGCCCAGTTTCCAAGCTCGTCGGCAGTATCCAAAACAATAGCCCTATGTTCTTTCGACAACTTGCTCAACCAAACTTTGCTGAAGGCCGAAATGCATGGGATATAGTATCCATTCGTAATGGTAAGATTGTCGGTTACTGTTGGAAACTTAGCTTTAGCGGCAACAACGAGGCTAGTCCTTGCCCCGTCCACGACCCTGCGCTGGATCGCAGGCACTACCTCGGTGAACGGAATTGGAACACCTGTGGCTCCAAGCGTTGCGACGCTCAGACGTTCTATTTCCGTTGCAAGGACGCGGATCTTCAGCCCTTTGAAGTCCGAAATCTTGGCGATTGGCTTCGTTGCCATGTAAGAGGCGCCGTCATAAACCCATAGTCCGGATATTGTGATACCCTTGCTTTCCCCTAGGCTGGTAAATAGTGGTTTAAAGCTAGGGTCGTTGAGGCTTCTGTGCGCGTGTTGATGATCGGCAAAAAGGCCGGGCACGTCCGCTACCTGAAACGCCTTATTGACGCCCTGCAGGAACCCCGGCGGTGCAAAGAAACCTTCCTGCGATCCTAGTTGGATGCCCTCGATTTGCCTTGGGATCTTACCTAATTGGCTTGTAGGGAATACACGTCCCTTAATTTTACCGTTAGACCGTTTGTTCACTTCAGCTACAAATTTCGTCGCATAATCATGCTGCGGATCTGCAGTTGTTGGGTAGCCGATTTTCATGTCGATTTGCGCCGACGCTATCGATGCGACACCGAATGATACGACTACGCCAAGCGATGCGGCAGCAATTTTTCTAATTCCGTTTTTCATTATTAGCTCCCTGTTATTTACACAAGTGATAGTGTCACAGAAAACCTCTGACTGACAAGTTGTAGATGACGTCCACTTTAATCACGTTGGAGCGGAGATCTCTGTCCGGCTTGCTCCATAAGTGGGAGCACTTCTTCAATCCATTGCTTGCATTCAGTTTTATAATCGACCCATGAAATCAACATTCCGTCGACACCTATATTTACCAGTTTGCCGATCTCGTCGACTATTTGTTCCGGTGTGCCTATTAAAGGATAACCGCCATGCCCAGCGATGAAATGGAAACGAAATTCGTCCAGAACATCTTGGGGAAGAGTTTTTGATTGCATCCCGAAGATTTCAAGTAGGTTGTTTACTGCCTCGTAGTCGCCTTTATCAACTGCGTAATATTTCAAATAGTCTTGGGCTTCTTTTTCCGTTTCTCGGCAAACAACGTAAACGTGGATCCAGCTTTTTACGTCTCTTCCGGCGTTTCGCGCCATGTTTTTCAGGTGCGAAATTTGCGACTTTCCGCCCTCGATATCCCGCTCTTTGAGAATGACGAAGTTCATGTCAGCCTGTGTCGCTGCAAATTCTTGCCCTGCTTCCGATCCGCCTGCGTTCATGACGGGCGGCATTGGAGATTGTAACGGCTTAGGTTCACTCCACACGTTTTTAGAGTCGAACCAACGTCCTTTAAAATTAAATTCTTCGTCATGGGTCCAGATTTTGCGCACAAAGTCTAACCATTCTGTCGCGTATTCGTATCGCACGTCATGTTCGTTCCAGGCGGCACCAAACATTTCAAATTCATTTTTAAACCATCCGCAAACGACGTTTAGCGCAAATCGGCCGCCTGAAATGTGATCGATCGTGGCACATTGCTTCGCTGCCGCGACTGGATGAGTTAACGGGACATGAGACGTCGAAAAAATGCAAGAATAGTTGGTGATTGCGGCAACCGCTGATGCCCAATTGTACGTCTCAAACGTGCGGTTGTTGAAATTGGTGGGACCCCCGTACCCGCGCCAGCGGGCGACCGGCAATAAGACTTCGAACCCTGCCGCGTCTGCCATCATCGCTACTTCCCGCGTGTCGGGCCAGTTCATTTCCCATGAGCCCTCCGCTTGCGTAATTGTTGAGCCATGTGAGCAGTTCATTGCGATGATGCCGATTTGCATCTTGTTTGAGTTAAACAGGGGATTTGTGTCGTTAGAACGAATCTGCATCTGGCTACCTACCTAATTTCCTCAGTTTGTATTGTGATCGTCACCTCAGCGTATGTGAATAGGGGTACTCAGCAAAAATTGCTTTTTTTTCTGATGCTATTTCGGTGTGTTGATATAGTTAATGAAGTTAGCTATTATAATTAACAAACCGAACGACTTTCAGCGAGTTATTATGCTGGTTTCAAATCATACCTGTTAAAGTGAGGTTACTATGGCAACTAAGGCTATCGAATTAGACAACACCGAGGTTGATTGTGGAAAACAACCCATATGTGGTTGCATCGGCTTCTGCCGCGGTGAAGCCTTTGGAACCGGCGTAAGAACTGGTGAGCAGTACGTGGCAGGGATCCGGGACGACGGTAGACACGTGGTGCACAACGGGGAAATTATTTCTGACGTGACAACACACTCTGCGTTTGAAGGAGCAGTGAAATCAGTTGCCAGCCTCTATGATAATGCTGCCGACCCGGAGAACCGGGAGTTAATGACGTACACGTCGCCAACAACGGGTGACCCGGTTAATCGACATTGGGCAATGCCTCGAAGTAAAGAAGAACTCATAGCTCGGCGGAAGGCGCTCACAAAAACGTCTGAGTTGACGTTAGGTCTTATGGGCCGCAGCCCAGACCATGTTGCGGGTTTTTTCGCCGGATATGCGATGGCGCCGGAAGTATTGGCGCGGGGCGGACAGCAATACGCTGACAACGCTATCAAATTTTACGAATTCTGTCGTGATAACGATATCTACGTAGCCTACACGATAGTGCCGCCTCAAATCGATCGGACAAAACCAGCCCATCAACAGGAGCCGCCGGATTTGTACGCGGGTATCGTCGATGAGCGCGATGACGGAGTGATCATCCGAGGTGCACAAATGCTGGGAACAGGCGCTGCTCTCTCAGACTTTGTTCAACTAAGCACGATACATCCAATGAGGCAGGGCGATGAAAACTATGCGATTTCGGTCGCGGTACCCTGTAATGCGCCGGGTGTAAAAATATTCTCGAGGCGCTCCTACGCTTCCGCGGCAAGCAGCGTCTTTGACTATCCGCTTGCCACCCGCTTCGACGAGACTGACTCATTGTTCGTATACGATGACGTATTTGTGCCCTGGGAAAGGGTGTTTGTTTATAAAAATGTCGATGTCGCTCGCGCACAGTGGTTCGAAGCCCCTGCTCACATTATGGGCAATAGTCAGGCCCAAATCCGCTACATGACCAAGCTGAGATTTCTTGTTGGGCTCGCAAAGAAAATCACAGATATGAATGGAACCGGTTCGTTGCCACCCGTTATTGGTGAACTCGGCAAGCTTGCGACTTATGCGACGATGTATGAGGGATTAGTTTACGCTCAAGAGGCAGAATGCTGGACAAACGATAATGGATATGTGCTGCCGAGCATGCCGCACATTTATGCAAACATGAACTTGCAGTCTGAAATAAATCCAAAGCTTTTGGATATCGTTCGAGAATTATCGGGTGGCGGGTTAATCCAGCTTCCGTCTTCGGTTGAAGACCTCAGAAACCCAGAAATACGCGATCAGGTAACGAAGTACGTTAAGTCGCCAGGTGTTGCAGGTGAAGACCGTATTAAACTTCTCAAGCTGGCATGGGATATGGTGGGCTCTGAATTCGCGGGTAGGCACGAGCAATATGAAAAGTTCTATGCTGGCGCTCCGTTTATTGTGAAGACACACGCGCACCGTACATACAATTGGGATAAGGCGACTTCGCTGGTTGATTACGCTCTGTCCGGCTATGACATAAACGGTCGGAAGTAGGGCAATATTTAAAAGGGTTGCTCCTCTAGATTGGGGCGGGAGATAAGATAAAAGCGCTCAAAATCGTATAAAAGGAGAGCCCTTGATGACAGTCCGACGCCTTTATACTGTTGTGGAGGAAACCCTCCATGATCGTGGGCAAATAAGAGACGAGCCACTGCGTAAGGTGGCTGTCGTTGCAGTCATTAATAACCCATTTGCCGGACATGGTTACGTCGAAGACTTAAGCGCTTTAACTGATGCCAGTGTTGAACTCGGGACAAAAATCGCGGAAATGGGTGCTTCGCAGATGGCACCCTATACCGTTGACTCATACGGCAAGGCTGCGCTTATCGGAACGGCCGGTGAACAAGAACATGGAGTGGCATGCCTTACGACAGTCTACGGGAATGTTCTGCGTGACGCAGTTGGCGGCGGAAAGGCTTGGATTTCGTCTATGACAAAAAGGGTGCGCCCCGGTGAGCATGTGGATATACCGCTCGCTCATAAGGACGCATTATTTGTGCGGTCACATTATGATGGAATGACGATCATGGTTCCGGATGCACCGTTGGAGGACGAAATCTGCGTTATTTGCTGTTTCGCGAACCGAGGTCGGCTAAATCACCGCGTCGGCGGGCCGAGTAAAGAAGATATCGTTGGTAACGATGGTCTGAGATGAGGGGGGCTATATGAAATCGGCAATCGTTAACCTCAAAACGATCGTCTCCGGCGATTGGCGAAAGCCTTTTGCTAAAGGCGATTCCATCGTGATGAACAATGGGAAGATCGTGAAGGTAGGAACGATCAGCGCAAAGGAAGAGAAATCTTGCGACGTTGTACTCGACGCGGGTGGAATGACCGCAATGCCTGGCTTAATCGATTCGCAAGTACATGTGGCATTTGCCGATTATACGCCGCGCCAGCGAACCATCGGATTTTTGGAGAGCTATCTTCACGGCGGTGTTACAACATCTATTTCCGCAAGCGAGGTTCATGTTCCGGGGCGACCGACAGATCCAGACGGTGTTGTTGCCCTGGCGGTTGCAGCTAAAAAAAGTTTCGATAATTATTCGCCAGGTGGAATGCATGTGCACGCTGGCGCCGTTATCCTTGAACCCGGTCTGACGCAGAAACACTTTAATGACGCGGCTAAACAGGGCGTCTGGCTTGCGAAGGCAGGTTTTGGAAAATTCAAATCACCTTTTGACTATAAGCCATATGTGGCTATGGCAAAGAAGGCGGGAATGATCGTAAATGTTCATACCGGCGGCGCGTCAATTCCGGATTCCTCGCCGATTACCGGAGATCATCTTTTGCATATGCAGCCAACCGTTTCTTTTCATATTAACGGAGGGCCCGTCGCAATGCCTGACAAAGACTTCGCCCGCATAATTAATGAGAGCGATATCGCAATGCAGATTTGTCAGGCGGGGAATATAAGGACGGCAATAATGTGCCTCAACATGGCGATTGAGGCGCAGGAATTCGACCGATTGATCTTCGCAACCGATACCCCGACGGGCACCGGAATGATGCCGCTTGGCATGATCAAAACAGTGGTTGAAATGGCTTGCCTAACTGATCATGCGCCTGAAATGATGGTGTGTGCTGCGACCGGGAACAACGCCAACGTTTACAAGCTAAATACCGGTTTCATCAAGCGTGGCAAAGACGCTGATATCATGATTGTTGACGCACCATTGGGTAGTACGGGAAAGACTGCGCTAGATGCAATTAAACATGGCGATTATCCGGCGATCCCTGCTGTTTTCACTGACGGTATTCCTCGGTTTATTCACCGGTCCCGTAATACCCCGCCATCAACACGGAAGATGCGACTAAAGCGGAACACAGTGTTGCAAGAGTTTGAACCTGGCCGACACACGCTTTGACAGTTCTCTAAGGCAAATCTAAAATAAATGTACACAATGTCCACTTAGTGTACACAACCATGCTGCAAGCACGCAACGACAACCCGAAAACTGTTCGCTCCATAGAGCGGGCGATAGACGTTTTAGTGTGTTTTGATAATGCTACGCCGGAGCAAACCGTTACCGATCTGCAAAAACGGACTGGCCTCAGTCGGCCGACGCTGTATCGGATACTCTGTACGCTCGAGGGCAAGGGCATGATCCGTTCCTCTGGCGCCCCACAAAAATTTTCACTCGGACATGAGGCAAGCCGTCTCGCGGCGAGTTGGATAGGAGTAAATGAACTTTTAAGGGTAGCAGGACCCGTTCTCCGTCGTTTGTGGGAAAAAACGGAAGAGACTGTGGCTTTGTTCGTCGCAACTAATAACGAACGAAAGATATGTATTGAAGAAATTGAAAGCCGCCATGCGCTGACCTTTAAACGGGGTGTTGGTTTTACCGAGAACCTGTCAGTTGGCGCTTCTGGAAAGGCGATGCTGGCTTTTACCGATGCCGGTCGGAATGATCCGGAGTATGGCGACGTTAGGCGAACTGGTGTTCGAGTTTCTAAAGGGGAAATTATTGAGGGTGCGGTAGCCATCGCTGCTCCTGTTTTTGACTATGATGGTTTGGTTAAGGGGAGCGTCTGTATTTTTGGCCCCGAAGTTCGATTGTCAGACGACAGGCGTGACACATGTATTGCGTATGTTCGGGAAGCTTCCCGAGAAATTTCATCCGCTTTGGGATTTACCAAACCGGCGGTGGCTGAATAGGAGAGAAACCATGGATGCATTATCGAGCGATATCCGCGTTGCAGAAATGATTGATGATAGGTCCGCTGACGGCATCTTTCGCGTCGACCGCGACATATATCTCAACCCAGAGGTTTTTGAGGCGGAGCTCAAAGCGATTTTTGAATCCAATTGGATTTTTCTCTGTCATGAAAGTCAGGTTAAGAAACCGGGTGACTATTTTGCAGCTTATCTTGGTCGGCAACCGGTGTTCGTTCATCGTCAGGAAGACGGAGGCCTCAAAGGGTTTTTGAATGCGTGTTCGCATCGTGGAGCAATCTTAACGCCAACCGCACAAGGCAATGCAAAGACGATTACCTGTCGATTTCATGGGTGGACTTATAAATGCAGTGGCGAATGTCTGCGCATAAAGGAAGAAGAGGGGGGCTATGGCAAGGACTTTGACAGAAGTGTTTACGACCTGCGGGAAATTGGTGCCATAGCAAGTTATAACGGCTTCGTCTTCGGCAGCCTATCGGCGGAGGTTCAATCACTTGAGGATTTCTTGGGGGAATCGAAAGCCTTCATCGACTTCGTTTCCCACCAATCGCCAGCCGGCCTGGAAGTACTCCCAGGAAGCCAAAAATACATTGTGGGCGGAAATTGGAAGATGTCGACCGAGAATGCGGTCGACGGATACCATACCAGCACAGTTCACCGGATTTTTGCCAGCACTGTCAAACAGAGAGAAGTCCGCGAGGGTTATGAAGGAATGATGCGGACTGAGACTGGTCGCCTTTCGAAGAAAAATGTCCGTAACGGTTGTTACGATTTGGGCCAAGGACACATGGTTATTTGGGCTGATCGTGATCCGGTCTCAACGTCGCCCCTCTCAGAGGCCGAGGAACGCCTCGAACGCGAATATCCGACTGGAAAGGTAAACTGGATGCTCCGTCGAGGACGCAATCTGATTATTTTTCCTTCGCTAATGATCAATGATTTTGCTGCGACCCAAATTCGGACATTCAGGCCCATATCAGCAGATGAGACTGAGGTGACGATATACTGCCTTGCCCCGTCGGATGAGAGTAAAGAGGCGAGGTATGCCCGGCTCCGGAAATTTGAGGATTTTTTTATGGCGAGCGGAATGGCCACCTCAGATGACGTAGTGGCTCTGGAAGCGACACATCAGGGTAGTCACGCTCGGGTTGTAAAATGGGGCGAATTTCATCGTGGTTTGGGTTCAATTATCGAGGGGCCGGATGATGTCGCAGAAGAGGGGGGCTTTAAACCTGCAACTAGCAACACAAGCTGGGATCATGAGACTTTATATTACAGTTTTTATCGGAGGTGGCGCGACCAGCTCGCCGCTGTGAGAGGGGAATAAAATGGATGGAAGTATACTCACTGACAATCTGTCCACGTTGGTAGATGACCGGGTCGATGAAGGCATGTTCCGCGTCGACAGGTCTGTCTACATAGATGAAAGCATTTTTGAGCAGGAGATTTCCAATATCTTCGAAAAATGCTGGATATTTCTATGTCACGAGAGCCAAGTGGCTAATCACGGTGATTATTTCTGGACTGAGATCGGTCGTCAGCCGGTTTTCGTGCACCGTCAAGAAGATGGCTCCCTCAAGTGCTTCATTAATGCGTGTTCGCATCGTGCGGCTATTCTAACACCGTTCCGGCAGGGTAATGCCAAGACACTTACCTGCCGTTTCCACGGCTGGACCTACAAATGCTCTGGGAATTGCGTCGGTATTAAGAACGAGGAGGATGGCACTGACCGGAGCAGATTTGACCTGCGTGAAATTGCCAGCCTTGCTTCTTATCAGGGATTTATTTTTGGTAGCCTAAGCGCTGATGTGCCGGCGCTAGATGACTGGCTGGGAGCGGCAAAAATCTGGATCGACCTGATGGCGGTACAATCGCCCGAGGGTCTTGAGGTCGTGCCGGGTAGCTCAACCTACAAGACCGATGGTAACTGGAAGCTGCAAGCTGAAAATAGTGTCGACGGCTATCATGTTTCTACTGTTCATCGGGTCTTCGCACACACCATAGCTGCAAGGGAAAGCAAAGGCGAATATACCGGCATCGGAAAGACAGAGTCCGGCCGCATCTCGGGCGGTGTTCCCACTGCTTCTTACGACCTGGGTAACGGGCACATGGCTATTTGGGCCCAGCACACGACGCCTGAAGCCCGGCCAATATGGGAGGCAAGGGAGCGGCTAAAAAACGAGCTTCCACCTAAGCAGGTGGAGTGGATCCTGACGAAAGGCCGCAACCTATATATTTTCCCAAATGTAATGTTGATGGATAATCCGTCGACGCAGATACGGGTTATGAAACCAATATCGGCGAACCAGGTCGATATTAGCGTCTATTGCGTTGCGCCCAAGGGAGAGAGCACCAAAGCACGGGCTGGTCGCTTGAGAAAATTTGAGGATTTTTATCTGACTGCTGGAATGGCAACATCAGACGACCTTGCCGCGCTAGAGGATACACATGAAGGGTCGATGGCCCGGAGTGCCAAGTGGAGCGAGTTCAATCGCGGCCTCAAAAGCATAACCCATGGCGCCGATGCCGATGCCAGAGAACTCGGCTTTGAACCTCAGGCCTGCACCGATAATTGGAACCACGAAGTCTTGTATCATGGATTTTACCGGCACTGGCTCAGAATGATGAAAGGAGAATTCCAAGGATGACCGATTTGCAACAAGAGGTCACTAACCTGATTTATCAGGAAGCGACACTTCTTGACCGACATCATTGGGATGAATGGATAGACTTGTACACCGAGGATGCTGTCTACTGGGTGCCATCCTGGGCAAATGAAGAAGAGACGACTGATAATCCTGAAATGAATCTTAACTTGATATACCTGCGTAATCGCGGGGGGCTTGAGGATCGTGTTTTTAGGATCGAAAGTCGGGATTCATACGCTTCCGTGCCCCTCGACCGGACAGTGCACGTTGTCGGCAACGTGTTAACGGGTAATGAAAAGGCCGGTGAGGTCGAAGCGACCGCTAATTGTATCATACATTCATATGGCAAGAAGGGTGGTCTGACACGTGCCAGCCTCTATGATTTTAAGTTGCGTCGCGAGGATGGCGAACTCAAAATTAGCCAGAAAAAAATTACATTTATCGACGACCGGCTCGAAGGGCCGATAGACGTTTATCACCTCTGAATACAGGTGTAAGTGCTATAGACTTCTAGGAAAGCGGTTTGTCTCTCCGAATTGATTTGGCGCTATATGGAAGCTAGATCATTTAGGTGATTAAGGGGTTAATTGATGAATACGCATAACGTGACGTTGGTGTTCGAAGACGGCAGGGCCGTTAGATTTGATGCGAACGAAGACGATAACCTTTACTTTGCGTGCCTGAAGAACAAGGTGCGGCTTTTGACCGACTGCCTGGAAGGCGCTTGTGCAACCTGCAAGGGGCTTTGCACTTCCGGAACATACTATCTAGACGAATATACTGATGAGGCGCTGACAGCCGAAGAATTCGCCAAGCGTGAGGTGTTGACATGCCAAATGCATGTTACTTCCGATTGCGTGATTGAATTTCCCTACGAATCTAAGCTCGCTCTCAAGTCAAAGCCGGACGTCCGAATGGCTACCGTGGTTGCAGCCGATATGGTTTCGTCGACGGTTTCTCAATTGGTGGTGAAGCCTAATTCTGACCAAGAGCCGATACCTTTTCTACCTGGCCAATACGTACATCTTGCAGTTCCCGGAACTGACGAGCATCGCTCATATTCTTTTGCGAATGCGGCCTCTGAAACGGGAGCGTACACATTTTATATTAAGATCCTCGAAAACGGCGAGATGAGTAACTACTTGACCAGTAATGTAAAATCCGGTGACGAAATGACGGTGGAGGGACCGTTTGGTCGGTTTTATATGCGGCCCATTAATCGGCCAATCCTTATGGTTGCAGGAGGTACAGGCCTCGCGCCGATGCTTAGTATGCTTGATACTATGGCAGGGCAGGACAACAAAGGTTTTCCGGTGCATCTGTTGTACGGCGCAAACCATGCTGAAGAATTGTTCGGTCTCGATCAAATTGCCGGTTATGGAGAGCAGGGGCTAGATTTGTCGTTGGAAGTTAGTGTAGTCGACGCTGATAACAGTTGGGAGGGTGAAAGTGGACACGTGACTGACCTGTTGCGTCCTGATCTGTTAAATGGTGGTGATTGCGATGTTTACTTGTGTGGCCCGCCGCCGATGATCGACGCTGCCAATGCCTGGCTTGTTGAGAATGATATGAGGTCAGCGCAGATATATTCTGAAAAATTTGTCGCAAGCTAATCGTGTAATTTGTCGGTTTTAAAATGGTAACTAAACGCTTGCCTCTCGCGTCGACCCGATATATTCCCGTGACATGCCCCATTCCCATCGGATTGATGAAGGCATTCTATTAGGTAAAAAATGGTATTGAATTACTGTTGTTGTCGTCGCCTTGCCTCGTTTTCTAATTCGCCCTAGTTCCTAAATAATACTTCCAAACATGGTCCTAAAATTCGCTCGGTGATATAGTACCAAATTGATCCGTTTTATTTTCTGCGGGTGCTTGACAACAAAATTTCTTAACCTATTTTCTAATAGGACCGAAATGGTTCGGTTTATTTAGCTGGTTGATTTTTATGATAAAATTAAGTCGAATGGCCGACTACGGCGTTATTTTGATGGTTCAGTTTGCTCGTACTACTGCGCATAAAACAACTGCCGCAGAGTTAGCGGATGCGACGGCTTTGCCGGCGCCGACTGTGAGTAAACTTCTGAAGCTTTTCTCGCGAGCTGGTTTGCTAGATTCCCACCGCGGTACCAGGGGTGGATACGCCATTGCCAAAGCTCCAGCCGAAATCACCGTTGCCGATATCGTCTCTGCAGTTGAGGGGCCAATAGCATTAACCGAGTGCATAACTTCTGACGGGGTTGCTTGCGAAATTGAGGCTTTGTGTCCGACGCGGACGAATTGGCATCAAATAAATGATGCCCTTGTGGATGCCTTGGATAATGTCTCGCTTGCGGACATGGCAAGGCCTGTATTTGCATCGAGGCCGGCAGAAACTGTATCGGCTATCGCCGAAGCGTCGATTTAGGGGCCCGGCAATGACACCTCCAGCAGAGACAGCGCCCATATTCGAGGAAGCCGCAAAACGAGAATACGAATACGGGTTCATTACTGATATCGACTCCGAATTTGCGCCAAAAGGCCTGAACGAAGATATAGTTCGGTTCATTTCGGGTAAGAAAGGGGAGCCAGAGTGGTTACTCGAATGGCGACTTACAGCATACCGTCATTGGCTCACAATGCAGGAGCCAAAATGGGCATTCGTAAATTACCCAAATATTGATTTTCAGGATGCTTATTACTATGCCGCGCCTAAGAATGATGAGAACAAGCCTCAAAGCCTTGACGAAGTCGACCCAAAGCTACTGGAAACATACGAAAAGCTTGGCATACCGCTCGCTGAACAGGCGGTTCTTGCGGGCGTCGCGGTCGACGCGGTGTTTGACAGCGTTTCTGTCGCTACGACCTTCAAAGAAAAGTTGACAGATGCCGGGGTAGTATTTTGTCCCATCTCAGAGGCTGTGCAAACACACCCCGAACTCGTAAAAAAATACCTCGGTACAGTTATTCCTTATACAGACAACTTTTATGCATCTCTGAATTCAGCTGTTTTTAGCGACGGTACCTTTGTTTACGTGCCAAAGGGCGTGCGTTGCCCGATGGAGCTGAGCACTTATTTTCGCATAAATGCAGCTAATACAGGTCAATTTGAGAGAACGCTTATCGTTGCCGACGAGGGCAGCTATGTGAGTTACCTCGAGGGCTGTACCGCTCCGATGCGTGACGAAAACCAGCTGCACGCTGCTGTAGTGGAGCTGATTGCACTTGGAGATGCCGAAATTAAGTATTCAACCGTGCAGAATTGGTACCCCGGTGATGAAGAGGGCAAAGGCGGCATTTACAACTTTGTCACCAAGCGTGGCGTGTGTCGTGGCAATAACTCCAAAATATCCTGGACCCAGGTGGAGACAGGTTCAGCCGTCACATGGAAATATCCGAGTTGTGTGCTTGAGGGTGATAATTCGGTTGGCGAATTTTATTCGGTGGCTATTACAAACAACTATCAACAGGCTGACACGGGAACCAAGATGATACATGTCGGCAAGAATACAAAGAGTACGATTATTTCAAAGGGTATATCCGCTGGAAAAGGGCAAAATACCTACCGGGGCCTGGTAAAAGCGTTGGCGGGTGCAGACCAAGCGCGAAATTTTACCCAGTGTGACTCATTACTAATTGGTAACGAATGCGGTGCACATACGGTGCCTTACATCGAAGTATCTAACCCTGCAACGCAGGTTGAGCACGAGGCGACTACATCCAAAATCAGCGAAGATCAGCTGTTTTATTGCCAGCAGCGCGGTCTAAATGCCGAAGAGGCGGTCTCATTAATTGTTAATGGGTTTTGTAAGGAAGTGTTGAAGGAATTACCGATGGAATTTGCGGTTGAAGCGCAAAAACTTCTTGGGGTTACACTCGAGGGAAGTGTTGGATGAGGAGGAGAAAATGACCTTGCTATCGGTGAAAGATCTTCATGTATCAGTTGACGGCAAGCAGATACTAAATGGTATTAACCTTGAAATTGGCGAAGGTGAAATCCACGCGGTTATGGGACCGAATGGCTCGGGGAAAAGCACTTTGTCTTATGTCCTTTCGGGTCGCGAGGGCTACACAGTTACAAAGGGTGAAATTCTATTCAAGGGCGAAAATGTTCTCGAAATGGAGCCTAACGAGCGAGCGGGGGCTGGTATCTATTTAGCCTTCCAATACCCGGTAGAGATACCTGGCGTTTCTAATCTGACTTTTTTGAAAACAGCGGTAAACGCAGTTCGTAATGCGCGCGGACAGGAAGAATTGGATGCCATTAATTTTCTTAAATATGCCCGCGAAAAGGGACAGATCCTGGAGATGAAGGACGAACTTCTCAAGCGCCCAGTTAACGTCGGATTTTCGGGGGGTGAGAAGAAGCGTAACGAAATTTTTCAGATGGCAATGCTAGAGCCAACGTTAGCTATTCTAGACGAGACCGACTCGGGACTCGATATAGATGCGCTCCGAATTGTTTCAGAGGGTGTGAATAAGTTGCGTTCGACTGAGCGGTCTATGATTGTGATCACACACTATCAACGCCTGCTCGATCATATTGTGCCGGATTTTGTTCATGTGCTTGCACAGGGCAAGTTTGTTGCTGAAGGGGGTAAAGAGCTGGCTCTGGAATTGGAGAAAGACGGCTACGCCAAGTTTGGTATTGAGGACGGCGCGCCGCAGGCCGCGTGAGAACCGAGACGAATATGTCTAGAAACGATAAGACTGCCCCCTATGTTGAGAGCTTCGAAGAGATCAGTAAAACCTTGCCGGGTGCTTGGCTTGCGGATACTCGGTCGAATGCCATTCGGCAATTTGAAGCAGAGGGATTTCCAACGCCCCGAACAGAGGCTTGGAAGTATACAAATCTTAACCGCCTGACGCGCGCTGGCTTTAATATCGCCGGCATCTCTGGCGTATCTGGAGCGTCCGAGTGGTCGGAACTCGTTATCGACGGAGCGGATACAATCGTCATTGTAAATGGCAGCTACGACGCGTCGGCTTCGAAAAAAGGCGCCGTACCAATAGGTGTGTCGATTGCCCCTTTGTCGGAGGCTATAGAGCGCAAAGAACCCTCTCTTGAAGGTCGGCTCACAAAAATCGCTCCTACCCATGGCGCTCCTCTTGTGGCGCTTAATACGGCGTTTATGCGTGAGGGTGTGGTCCTGAAACTTGGCGATGATATTAAGCTTGAGCAGCCGATCCAGGTTATTCACTTCGTAGAAGCCAGTGATACCCGTTTGTCGGTTCATCCTCGGACCCTACTAGTTGCTGGCGAAAATAGTTCTGCAACGTTTATAGAAACATTCGTGGGTTCCGCAGGATCGGTCTACTGGACGAATGCAGTGACAGAAATTGAGGTGGGCTGCGGTGCCTCCATACTACACGTCAAGCGCCAAGCTGAGTCACTCGAGGGCTTTCATACCGCGTTGACGCAGGCGAAACTTGACCGAAACGCTCGATACCACTCTGTTAGTCTTACGACTGGTGCTTCTATCTCTCGGAATGAGGTTCGTGTCTCATTTAACGGTGAAGGCGCTGAAGCTTTGATGGCGGGCGGGACACTTTTGCGGGGCCGACAGCACGCCGACAACACTACGCAAATCGAACATACCGTGCCGCATACTAGCAGCAACCAAATTTTTAGAAATGTGCTTGATGGCGCCGCACACTCTGTTTTTCAGGGTGGCGTCATGGTTCGTCAGGATGCGCAGAAGACAGACTCTAGCCAGTCTAATCATAATATCCTCTTATCTTCGGGAGCTCAGGCGGACACCAAACCAGAACTCCAGATCTTTGCGGACGATGTTAAATGTGCTCATGGCGCGACCGTCGGCGATTTAGACGAAACAGCGCTATTTTATTTGCAAAGCCGTGGTATTCCCGCGAGACGTGCGAAGGCGTTATTGATCGAAGCTTTTATCGCGGAAATCTCCGATGCCCTGTCGACCGGGGCGGTTCGCGATCATGTCGTCGATGCTGTTTCGGCATGGATGGAGGACTTAGGTTAATGGTAAGAAATACTTGCTATCCTATCGATAGGATAAGGGCCGATTTTCCGATCCTGTCGGAAAAAGTACATGGGAAGCAGTTGGTGTATCTCGACAACGGCGCCAGCGCGCAGAAACCCTCTGCGGTGATTAGCCAGATTTCGAAGACCTACGAAACAGCCTATGCGAACGTTCATCGTGGCGTTCACCATATGAGCCAAATTGCTACTGATGCTATGGAAG
This sequence comes from uncultured Alphaproteobacteria bacterium, assembly GCA_913046035.1. Taxonomy (GTDB): domain Bacteria; phylum Pseudomonadota; class Alphaproteobacteria; order MPNO01; family UBA830; genus UBA830. The sequence continues at coordinate 35,357 of CAJWSW010000013.1, forward strand.
ATGCTCGTCGGAAGGCGCAAAAATTATTAAATGCTGGAAATGAGAAAGAAATCATATTTGTTCGTGGCGCGACTGAGGGGATAAACTTGGTTGCGTCTAGCTGGGGAAGGGCCAACCTAAAGCCTGGCGACGAGATTATTTTGTCAGTTCTCGAACACCATTCGAATATCGTTCCATGGCAAATTATTGCTGAACAGACGGGTGCCGTTATTAAGGTGGTTCCGATAGACGACGCGGGCGTGTTTCTGATCGACGAATACGCAAAACTGCTCTCGGATCGAACGAAGATGGTAGCGGTCACGCATGTCTCGAATGCCCTGGGTACGATTGTGCCCGTCAACGAAGTAATTCGTTTGGCTCGTGAAAATGGCTCACTTGTTCTCCTGGACGGATGTCAGGCAGTGCCGCATTTGTCAGTCGACGTTCAGGCGCTTGATGTCGATTTTTATGTGTTTTCAGGCCACAAGTTGTATGGTCCAAGTGGCATTGGCGTTCTCTACGGCAAAGAGGCGCTTTTGAATGACATGCCCCCTTATGAGGGTGGTGGAGAGATGATCAATCGTGTGACATTCGAAAAAACCACCTATGCCGAACTACCTTTTAAGTTCGAGGCGGGTACGCCGCACATCGGTGGAATTATCGCTCTCGGGGCTGCAATAGACTATGTTAACGACATAGGTTTTGACGCGATATCTGCGCATGAACACGACCTGCTTGGCTACGCGACTGAACGGCTTAATGAGATGAATAGTATCGAAATATTAGGAACAGCTCCTGCGAAGGCTGCCATCCTTTCATTCAATATTAAGGATGTTCACCCGCATGATGTTGGCACGATTTTAGATCACAGTGGGATAGCTGTCCGCACCGGTCACCACTGCGCGCAGCCTGTTATGGATCGCTTCAATGTTGCAGCCACCGTGCGGGCCTCGTTTGGCTTATATAATACCCATTCGGAAATTGACGCCCTCGTTGAAGGCATCAGCAATGTCCAGGAGATGTTTGGGTGAGTACAGACCTACGAGACCTTTATCAGGAAATTATTCTTGAGCACAGCCGCAATCCAAAGAATGCGGGAACGCTCGACGATCCAGACGGTAGGGCTACGGGTAACAACCCTCTCTGCGGCGACAGGATCATTTTATATGTAAAACTGGACGGCGATCGTATCAAAGATGCAAAGTTCGATGCCCGCGGGTGCGCTGTCTCTGTTGCCTCGGCATCGATTATGACGGAAATGTTGATCGGAAGATCTATAGCTGAGGTCAGGCAAGAACATAAACGTTTTGCCGACCTTTTGATATCAAAGGATGACCCCTGCCTGGCGGATGATGATGAATTATCCGCACTAATGGGTGTGCGCGAATTTCCGGCGAGGCTTAAATGTGCAACATTGCCTTGGGAGGCGCTCGTCGCAGCTGTAGACGGCAACGAAACCGACGTAACAACTGAATAAAAGTGATAGTTATGAATGATAGCCTCGATACCAATGATCCTGAGGCAGGAACCGAGGGTGATATTTCTGCTAGTCCCGAAGGTACATTGAAAGAAGATGTTATTGCCGCCATTCGCGAGTGCTATGACCCAGAGATTCCGGTAAATATATATGATCTTGGGCTTATCTATGAAGTTAATGTCTCAGCTTCGTCCAAGGTTGAGTTAGTTATGACGCTGACCTCGCCCCATTGTCCGGTGGCTGAGATACTGCCCGCCCAGGTTAAATCGAGGGTCGAATTGGTAGAGGGGGTGGATGAGGTGGACCTTGAGTTAACATGGGATCCGCCGTGGACACCAGAGCAAATGTCTGAAGCAGCGAAACTAGAACTCGGCTTTATGTAAGTTGTACGTGCCTGATAGCGAGCAAGGTGAGGATTAAGGGGTGAAATTGATGAGTACTGCAGTTATGTCACTTACGGATTCGGCGGCGGATCGAGTTAAACACCTCATGGCCACGCGTACCGAACCGGCAACAGGGTTGCGAATAGGTGTTCGTACAGGGGGCTGCTCGGGAATGGCCTATTCGATGGAATTTGCTCAGGAACAGGAGCCATTGGACGAGGTTGTGGAAGAAAAGGGCGTTAAGCTTTTTGTAGACTCCAAGGCGCTTATGTTTCTCATCGGTACTGAAATGGACTATGTAGAGGATAAGCTGCAGTCAGGTTTTGTTTTTAACAACCCCAATGAAAAAGGGCGGTGCGGTTGCGGGGAGTCCTTTCATACATGAAATTCGGGAATTCTAAACATACACCGACGGCGGGGATCCCCCGCCGTTGTGCTTTATAGAGTAGAAGTATGGTCAAGGTTTATGCGATAGACGGCGTGACACCTGTGGTCGATCCGACCGCATTTGTCCACCCAACTGCTTCTTTAATTGGAGACGTAGTCATTGGCCCGGAATGTTATGTTGGACCGGGAGCATCGATCCGAGCTGATTTCGGACGGTTTGAAATGGGTCCCGGTAGTAATTTTCAGGACAATTGTACCGCGCACGGCTTTTCCGGCGAAGATATTATCATCGGGGCAAACTGCAATATTGGGCATGGAGCGGTGATCCATGGCGCGGTCTTACACGACCGAGTTTTGGTGGGTATGAACGCAGTCGTTATGGACGGTGTTGTGCTACATGATGACGTTCTAGTTGCAGCTTTGGCATTTATTCCTGCGGCCATGGAAGTGCCACCCGGGGTGATCGCGGCTGGAACTCCAGCGAAGATCCTTCGTGAACTTACCGATGAAGAAAAACAATGGAAGGTGGCGGGAAATCGTGATTATCACAATCTCACAATGCGTTGCCATGCCACGTTGAATGAAGTGGAGGCCTTGACGGAATTAGACAGCCCTCACCCACGCCTAAAGATGCAGGGCTCGAAGCCCCTTTATAAAACTCGGGAGGATACTTGATTAGATAGGGTAGCCCTCATGTAAATGCATTAAAAGCTATCAGCGTAAATGTATCGGCAACACCCTCGATTAATTGGACTTCACTGGTAACGAAATGTCCAATATCCATATCGTCTTCAAGCGCGCACTTCATCATTAAATCATACTGGCCTGAGATTGAGTGGACCTCGGAAACATGCTCAATTTTATCGACGGCTGCTGCAGCTACGTCATACGCTGCACCAAGTTGGCATTTAACCATCACAAAAATAGTCTGCATCTTTATCTATCCTTTAAGGGTGCGCAGCATGTTACTGCGGGCGCGCCGGTTTTTTTAAGAAATCAGGCATATGATCGCCCATTCCAACGACAGCATTTTCAGGGTCCTTATCATTTTCACCGCGACTTCGTTTGCGGCGTCTCCGTGGCCTCTCCTCGTCTCGCCATGGTGATTTGCTCTCCCCTTCATTCGGGTTCTTATCATCTGAACTGTGGACACGACGGGATTTTCCAGGGTTCCTAGAATTCGGACCGTTTTGTTCCTGTTTTCGGCCGGACTGAACCTTGCCGGTGGCTTTTTTCTGGTTTCGGCTATGGCCGGCCCTGCGGCGTGTTCGGTTGCTACTTTTGTCGTCAGTCTGCTCCAGCGGCTGTGTATTGAGTCCCTCGATCTCAAGTCTCTGTATGGGATTTCCTAGTAAACTCTCAATTGCCTGTACCAGAACTCCGTCAGCGGGGCTTGCTAACGAAAAAGCACGACCTTCCCGGCCCGCGCGGCCAGTCCGACCAATTCGATGAATATAGTCCTCAGAGTGCAATGGCACATCGAAATTGAAAACTACCGGTAGATCGTCGATATCTATGCCTCGGGCGGCTACATCACTAGCAACGAGGAAATTTATCTTTCTATCTTTGAATCTTTCGAGGGTTTCAGACCTGCTAGCTTGATCCATATCACCATGAAGACCGGCCGCGTTAAAGCCATGTTTGCGAAGTGACTTGTCGAGGATGTCGACGTCTCGTTTTCGATTGCAGAAGATAATCGCTGTTTCCACATGTTCCTGTTTAATGATCCTTCTCAAAGCTTCCCGTTTTTCACGTGGATTGATAACTGTAAGCATTTGCGTCACAGTCTCAGCCGCTGGTCGTGATTGTGGGGCTACTGTAACTTCCTTGGGATTCATTAAGAAAGCATCTGAGAGGCGCCGAATTTCTGGCGGCATGGTCGCAGAAAAAAACAGGGTCTGGCGGATTTTTGGAAGACGAGAAACAATTTTTTCGACATCGGGTATAAAACCCATGTCAAGCATTCGGTCGGCCTCATCGATCACAAGTACTTTTATGTCATTTAATAATATGCGGCCGCGCTCAAAATGATCAAGCAGGCGTCCCGGGGTGGCTATTAAAACATCTACCCCACGGTCCAGCTTTTTGGTCTGCTCCTCCATTGATACGCCGCCAATTAACAGTGCCATCGTTAATTTGTTGTACTTACCGTATATTTCAAAATTTTCAGCTATTTGGGTCGCAAGCTCTCGGGTCGGTGTCAGGATTAAAGAACGTGGCATGCGGGCTTTAGCGCGACCACTCGACAGTATATCGATCATCGGCAGCGTGAAAGACGCGGTTTTACCGGTTCCCGTCTGAGCACAGCCAAGCACATCACGGGTCATGAGAACGTAAGGGATCGCTTCCTGCTGTATAGGCGTTGGTTCAACGTATCCTGCGTCTTCAATCGCCTTTAAAACTTCCGGGCTTAACCCTAGATTTGAAAAACTCATACCTAATTACATATAAATGAAAAAATCCGGCTGCTGAAAATAAGCTGTGTATTTCATCTAAGCCGTTATAACTCAAAAGACTATAGCATTTTTCGTAGGTTATTAAAGAAAATGGAGATTTTGCACCGGTGTTGATGAAAGCTGAAGGTGCCTGTCTGATGATCGTTGATGTTCAGCAACGCCTGCTCTCAGCCATGGATGCTCCACGTTCAGTTTTGAGCGGTTGTAGCTTAATGATGAAAGCGGCGGGTGTGATGGACATACCGATGCTTATTACCGAACAGTACCCGGAGGGCTTGGGTCCGACAGTCGAGACATTGGCCGAATTAGCACCTGAGGATGCCTTTTTTAGCAAGTTACATTTTTCGTCAGCTGCAAACACCGCGATCAAAGGTAAAATAGATACATTAAATGCAAAACAAATTGTGATTGCTGGTATAGAGGCGCATGTTTGCGTTCTCCAAACTACGATCGAGTTTTTGGAGGCTGGCTATGCTTGTTTTGTGGTAGGCGATGCGACTTCGTCCCGTAAGGCGGCCAATCATGCTGCTGGATTGGCGCGGTTGCGAGAGGTGGGGGCAGAGATTGTTACTTCAGAAATGGTGGTCTTTGAGTGGCTTGAGAAGGCTGGAACGCCCCAATTTCGCGAAATGAGCAAGTTCTTAAAATGATTGAATCTCCACGGCGTTTATCGGCACCTTGGCTCTATTTGTCCAATAGGAATGCTTAATTGAGCATATTATCACGTGCTTTATCGGTCGCATTATAACCAGCACAGGAAAAGATATATCGTTAGGTCAGCAGCTTGCAAAATCATATATCGTAAACAGTTGAGTAATTTGCAGCAATTAATTGCTACTTCAGCGTTCTGTAGAAAGGATGATGTCCTTACGCTCTTCCAATTCCAGCCATGAAATTGTGAATTATATTTTTGGAGCTGGCAAACATCTTATCGGAGGTTGTGAGTATAACGCCTGTGTAGCGCTCAGATCCGGTCCTATGGCTTTAACGATTAATCGAATGATCTCGATTGTGTTGGCAGGATGAAAATTAATTCCAGATCTTTTAATGCGCCAACCTGAACACCGCTCGTAACTTTTATACGTCGACGTAATTAACTTTCTCAGCGTTCTGCTGAATAAATTTCAGCCTCTGCTCCGGCTTCCGTCCCATCAGTCGGTCCACCAAATCAGCGGTCGATCCTGATTTATTAGTGCCTTTTGGTTTTGTTCCAAGCATCGATTGCACGCCTTGTCCCTCCGGAAGCACCACTTTTAAGAGGGTGCGACTGCCAGGAGCCATTGTGGTTTCCTTTAACTGTGCCGGTGGCATTTCGCCGAGACCCTTGAACCGGCTGATATCAATCTTGCCCCGGCCCGTAAATATCTCGCCGATAAGCTCGTCTTTGTGGGCGTCATCCCGTGCGTAGGCTATTCTGCCGCCTTGCGAAATTCGGTAGAGAGGCGGCATGGCTAAATAAAGATTTCCGTTTATTACCAACTGCGGCATTTCACGAAAAAAGAATGTCATTAATAAGGAGGCAATATGCGCCCCATCTACATCTGCATCCGTCATGATAACCACACGTTCGTAGCGGAGTTTAGAGGGGTCGAAGTTGTCGCCATATCCGCACCCCAATGCCTGGATCAGATCCATTATCTCCTGGTTTGCCCGCATCTTGTCTTCGGTAGCACTAGCAACATTCAAAATTTTGCCACGAAGCGGCAGGATTGCCTGGGTCTTACGATCTCGCGCCTGCTTTGCCGAGCCACCAGCAGAGTCCCCTTCGACAAGAAAAATCTCTGTTCCCTCCGCTGTATTAGCAGCGCAGTCGGCCAGCTTGCCCGGCAGTCGTACCTTACGGGTCGGGGTCTTACGTGCAAATTCTCTATCTTTTCGGCGTTTTAGCCGTTCTTCTGCGCGTTCAAGAATGTGTTCAAGTAACGCCGTTGCGTCCTTTGGGTTGCCCGTCAAAAAGTGCTCGAAATGATCCTTCACCGAAGTTTCGACAAGCTTAGCGACGCCGGGTGAGGAGAGTTTTTCTTTGGTTTGCCCCTGAAATTCTGGATCGGGTATGAAAACTGATAAAATACCTGTCGCTCCACCGAAAACATCGTCGCCAGTAATGATGGCCGAGCGCTTATTTCCGGACATTTCGCCGAAGGACTTCAATCCACGAGCAAGGGACGATTTTAAGCCATTTTCATGTGTACCACCTTCTGAGGTCGCCACTGTGTTGCAGTAAGACTTTAATGAACCCTCGCCGTGTTCAGCCCAGGCGAGGGCCCACTCAGCGCGGCTACCCGCGATATTCAAAGCAGCTTCGCCGACGAAGGCTGTTCCTGTAACAGTGTTTCGACCGCCCAGTGCCGCGCTTAGATAGTCCGAGAGCCCGTTTGGGAAATGTAGCGTTTCTTTCTCAGGGACTTTTTCTTTTCGGCGGATCAACTCGGAGGCACAGGACCAGCGAATTTCGACACCCTTAAATAAATAAGCCTTGGACTTGGCCATGTTGTACAGTGTGCTAGCCCGGAAAGTATTTTTTTCGCCAAAGATCGCGGGATCTGGAAGGAAACGAATTCCTGTACCCCGCCGTTTCACTGCCTTGCCAGTGTTTTTTAGTTTACTTTTTGGTTTGCCTCGACTGAAGGTTTGCGTCCAGAGTTTTCTGTCGCGGGCCACTTCAACGTGCAATTCCGCTGAAAGTGCGTTGACGACTGATAGGCCAACCCCGTGAAGACCGCCTGATGTCTTATACGCCTCACCGCCAAACTTCCCACCTGAATGAAGCGTTGTAAGAACCACTTCAAGAGCCGAGGTGTCTTTAAATTTCGGGTGTGGATCGACAGGTATCCCGCGGCCGTTGTCGCGAACGGATACAAAACCATCACTCGAGAGCTCAAGCTCGATCCAGTTTGCGTGACCCGCTACCGCCTCGTCCATCGAATTATCGAGTACCTCGGCGGCGAGGTGATGCAGCGCACGTTCGTCAGTTCCGCCAATATACATACCAGGGCGCTTGCGGACGGGTTCAAGCCCCTCTAATACCTCTATATCCTTTGCGGAGTATTGTTTTTTCTTAGATCCCGGACTTTCGAAGAGATCAGTCATTTTATACGATACACAATAAGTGTCCTGTCAGTTGCGGACGAGCTTTCCAAAATGGATGCCTCAGCGTTAAGTTTGCCACATTAATAAAAGAATCAACATGTTGCGGTGAGTATGTCAGTTCGCGTTAAACAACGTTTCGGCTAACTATTTTATGTACCTCAAACAAAAAGGGCCGCCGAAAGGCAGCCCTTTTTTCAAATAAGAACGTGTACTAAACGCTATAATACATAGAAAATTCGACCGGATGGGGTGTGTGCTCAAAATTATAAATTTCTTCCCACTTTAGCTCCATATAACCCTCTATGAGGTCTTTCGGAAACACGTCACCTTGGGTGAGAAAATCGTGGTCTGCTTCAAGCGACTCAATAGCTTCTCTGAGGCTGTGACAAACCGTCGGCACACCCTGTAGTTCTTCTGGCGGAAGATCGTATAGATTTTTATCCATCGCGTCTCCGGGATGGACTTTATTTTGGATTCCATCGATGCCAGCCATAAGCATTGCGGAGAACGCGAAGTAGGGGTTGGCCGTAGGGTCGGGAAATCTCACCTCAACGCGTTTCCCATTCGGTGAGGTTGCGTAAGGGATCCGGCATGATGCCGACCGATTGCGTGCGGAATAGGCTAGCAAGACAGGCGCCTCGAAACCTGGAATAAGGCGTTTGTAGCTATTTGTCGACGCATTAGTAAATGCATTGATAGCTTTCGCGTGCTTAATTATCCCACCGATATAGTACAGCGCGGTTTCCGACAAATCAGCGTAGCTGGAACCAGCGAATGTTGGTTTGTCATCTTTCCAGATTGATTGATGCACATGCATGCCGGATCCATTATCGTTAAGGATCGGTTTCGGCATAAATGTAGCCGTCTTTCCGTACGAATGCGCAACGTTGTGAACGCAGTATTTATAAATCTGTACCCAGTCGGCCACTTTGAGTAAGTGATTAAACTTGATCCCCAGCTCGTTCTGACTAGGTGCGACCTCGTGATGATGTTTTTCGGTGGTGACACCCATTTCTTCGATGACGGTCAGCATCTCGGCACGAAGATCGGTCATGGAGTCGACCGGCGGCACGGGAAAATAACCGCCTTTTGGACCGGGCCTGTGACCAATGTTTCCACCCTCGAGTACCGCACCAGCGTTATAATCGCCCTCTTCCTCATTTAAGGCGTAGAAGGTCTGGCTCTGGGAAACATCGAAACGCACGTCATCGAACACAAAAAATTCAAGCTCTGGCCCGAAAACTGCGGTATCACCTATGCCGGTTTGGGACAGATAATTTTGCGCTCGTTTTGCGGTTGAACGAGGGTCGCGGCTGTAGGGCTGTCCGGTACTTGGTTCGAGAACATCGCAGAATAATATGAGCTGTTCCTGAGCGGCAAATGGATCCATGACTGCGGTTGAGCAATCCGGCTTTAACGTCATGTCTGATTCATTAATGTCCTTCCAGCCTGCGATTGATGATCCGTCAAACATAATTCCGTCGGTCAACATATCTTCATCGACCGTTCCCACGGCCTGGGCTGTGTGCTGCCACTTACCGCGAGGGTCAGTAAAGCGAAAGTCAACATATTTGACATTATTGTCTTCAATCATTTTGAAGACATTTTTCATTTCATCCGCCATCGTTATCGTCCTTTCTATGACATTAGTCTTATGCATTCGGCGCAGGTTTGCTTTGCCGGATGACTAGTTATGTCAACGACAAAAACCCGTGGTGTTTTGAACAGGATCAGATTGCTTCCGCGCCCGTTTCGCCGGTTCTGATACGCAACACCGCTTCAACGTTTGATACAAAAATCTTGCCATCCCCGATACGACCGGTATGGGCCGCTTGCTGGACAGCCTCAACTGCGTTTTCGACAAGGTTATCTTCTATGACGACCTCGATTTTCACTTTGGGCAGGAAATCCACAACATATTCAGCGCCTCTGTAAAGTTCGGTATGTCCTTTTTGTCGCCCGAATCCTTTTACCTCGGTAACTGTAAGACCCTTTACCCCTACATCGTGCAGAGCTTCTTTGACCTCGTCGAGTTTAAATGGCTTGATGATAGCCTCGATCTTTTTCATAGCTGACTTGCATCCTTGTAAAGTCTGTAATTAGCCGAAAGACAATTTTGTATGTTCCTAAGTGCAGGATTCGTGCCAACTCAGCGTGATTTTGTAAAGCCTAGTTTTTGCTGTTTTGCCGCCCATTTGAACAGGTAAAATTACAAGAATGATCAAATATAATGCAGAGTGCTTAAATTTTAAGCATTCAAATGAGGGTTCCACGCATACTGCAATTTGGTGCTGTATATCTAAAGTTATTACCTGGCGCTCTTGTGAAACCGTATGCTAGGTACATTTTCGAGTTTGAGCGGAAGCAACACGTGAACATCGGTAATAGCATTCTTTCGGGTTACGGTACTACAATTTTTGAGGTTATGTCGCGTCTCGCGCAGGAGCATGGCGCCATTAATCTTGGGCAAGGGTTCCCTGATGGTAACGGTCCAGATGACGTTGTAGAGGTAGGGGTCGAGTACCTTCGCTCCGGGGTAAACCAATATCCTTCTATGCTTGGTATTCCAGACTTGCGACGTTCCATAGCACAGCACGCATTTAGATTTTACGGTCTCGAAATAGACTGGCAGACCGAAACAATGGTTACCTCCGGCGGTACGGAAGCATTAGGCTCAACATTACTAGGACTTATAGAACCTGGCGATGAGGTCATACTTATTGAGCCGCTTTACGATTCATATTTACCAATCGTCCAGCGTAGTGGTGCCGTTGCCAAATTAGTAAGGCTAAACCCACCCTATTGGACCTTGCCAAGAATTGAACTTGAGGCTGCGTTCTCAGATAAAACCAAGCTTGTATTAGTTAATACGCCGATGAACCCATGCTCAAAGGTCTTCAATTTGGGTGAACTGGAATTCATTGCAAACCTCTGCAAAAAACACGATGCATTTGCCGTATGCGATGAGGTTTACGAGCACTTAGTATTTGATGATGAGCCTCATATTCCAATGTTGACGCTTGACGGCATGCGTGAACGTACCGTGCGGATCCAGTCCGCAGGTAAGATATTTTCCCTTACAGGCTGGAAAATTGGAATGGTCACTGCAGCAGCGGAACTATTGACTCCAATTATTAAGGCGCATCAGTATTTGACCTTTACCACGCCGCCAAACTTGCAGGCGGCGGTTGCATATGGGCTGCGTAAGGACGACACCTACTTCGAGCAGCTTAATACCGATATGCAGGCGCGCCGGGATCATCTTTCAGAAGGACTGCGCGATATCGGCTTCGACGTTATACCTTGTCAGGGCACGTATTTCATGACAGCCGATTTTCGCGCACTCGGTTTCGATGGCGGCGATATAGAGTTTTGCAAACAATTAACCGTTGAGGCAGGGGTAACCGCGGTTCCAATAAGTGCTTTTTACACAGAGGCCGTACAAAGTCATTTTGCCCGATTTTCTTTCTGTAAGGATGAAAAGACAATCGATGAGGCAATCCGTCGTCTTAAGGTCTACTTTGGATAAACTCAGTAGCCTTGCGGGTTGACGGCGGCGGAGCTCGAGGCTACTTAAGGCGCCGCTATTGTGGTGGCTGTAGCTCAGCTGGTTAGAGCACCTGATTGTGGTTCAGGGGGTCGAGGGTTCAAATCCCTTCAGCCACCCCACTTTTTCTCAAGGATTTCAATCACTTGAGTGGACGGTATCTT